>JALWSL010000384.1 GCA_027080405.1 Planctomycetaceae bacterium | reverse complement strand
ATATCAAACGTCTTGAACTGCCGGAACTTGACGACGCGATCCTGGAACGCATCGGTGTCAATACCGTCGAGGAACTCGACGAACAGTTGAAAGAGTCGCTCGAGCGTCAGGTTGCCTACGAACAGCGCCAAAGCACACGTCAGCAGGTTCTCGACAAAATTACGGAAGCATCCTCTTGGGATCTTCCGGAAGGGTTGGTTCGTAAACATGTTGATAATGCGATCAGGCGTGAAATGCTTGAGATGCAACAGGCCGGCTTCAGCAGTCAGCAGATCATGGCTCGCGAGAACAAAATTCGTCAGGAATCTGTTTCCCTGACAGAACAGGCACTCAAGGAGCATTTCGTACTCGATAAAATTGCGACCGAGCAGAATATTGAGGCGAGCGACGCTGATATCAACCTGGAAATCGCAAACATGGCTGCCCAGCGAGGGGAAAGCCCCCGAAAATTGCGGGCCAGACTGGTCAAGAACGGGATGATCGAAAATCTTGAAGCCCAAATTCGTGAGCGAAATGCAGTCGATTTCATTCTCTCCAAAGTTTCATTCAAAGATGTCCCGATGGATAGCTTTGACAAGGACGATGTCGAGAGTGTCAATCGTTCGATTACCTCATCCATAGCGGATTCTGAAGCTCCGGAACAGGAAAGTGAGCAGGAAGATTGATTTTCCCGCCCGACTGAAGATATAAAAAGCTGAGGTAACCCCTCGGCTTTTTTTGTGTCAAACCGGAAGCCGAAATGGAATCGCTTGAATCAATCTGAACATTCAATTCTGACTGAACTTTCAATATCGAATAGCTTGCCATGATTAAAGTTACACTCCCCGATGGTCATGTGAACGAGTACTCCGATGAGACAACTCCGTTGGACGTGGCGAGTCAAATCAGTGAGCGGTTGGCGAACGATGTCATCGCTGCAGTGGTGAACGGTCAGATTGTTGATGCGATGCGGCCGATCAGGGAATCGGCTGGTCAAACAGACGGAATTTCCCTGCGATTGCTCACCGTCAAGGACGAACAGGCTCTCGGTGTGATGCGGCATTCCTGTGCTCACATCATGGCCAGAGCGGTCATGCGTCTGTTCCCGGGCACCGGATTGGCATTCGGCCCAACCACCGGTCACGGGTTTTATTACGATTTCGATATCGAAACACACATCAGCGAAGACGATTTCCCCCGCATCGAACAGGAAATGGCGCAAATTATTAAAGAGGGAGAACCATTCGAGCGGTTCACGCTACCGCGAGACAAAGCCATTGAACTCTGCAAAGAGATGAATCAGCGGCTGAAGGTTGAGCACCTCGAATCGGGTTTGAAGGATCATGAGACGCTCAGTTTTTATCGGCAAGGGGAATTTGTCGATTTGTGTAGAGGGCCTCACATTCCGCGAGCGGGGAAAATCAAGGCATTCAAACTGCTTTCTGTGGCAGGGGCTTACTGGAAAGGGAATAAGGATAACAAACCGCTCCAGCGGCTTTACGGCACCGCCTGGTTCAGTAAGAAGGATCTCGCCCGATATTTGGAGCAGGTCGAGGAAGCGAAGCGACGCGATCACCGTGTGCTCGGCAAAAAACTCGGTCTGTTTCAGATCGATCCCGCTGTTGGGCAGGGACTTTGCTTGTGGCTGCCCAAAGGGGCGACCATCCGGGCATTGCTGGAAGATTTTATTAAAAAGGAACTCGTACAGCGGAACTACGATCCCGTTTACACGCCCCACATCGGGCGAGTCGAATTGTATGAGACAAGCGGTCATTTCCCGTACTATCGCGACTCCCAATTCGCGCCTATTTACGGTCATGATGCAGGACGTATCATCGATTACTGCATTCAAAAACTGCAAGCTGATGAACTCGAACCAGAGCAGGAAAAAGTACTTCTGCAGGCTGCTTCGATCATGGGGTACGAGCAAAAAGAGTATCACAACGCATCCAGTAATGAGGAAAAAATCGCTGCTCTACGGAAGTGGGAAAAGCAGCAGGAACGTTATCTGCTCAAACCGATGAACTGTCCGCATCATGCCCAAATCTATAAATCACAACCTCGTTCCTATCGTGATTTGCCGGTGCGGTTGGCTGAATTCGGCACCGTCTATCGACACGAACAGACAGGCGAATTGAACGGGATGTTGCGTGTTCGCGGTCTGACACAGGATGACGCGCATCTGTTTTGCACTCCCGAACAGGTGGAAGAGGAATTCCGCGAAACGATGGAGTTGGTTCAGTTCGTCCTGAAATCGGTCGGCTTGAACGATTTTCGCGTGCAGCTCTCGGTGCGGGATCCGAACAGCGATAAGTATGTCGGCTCGGACGAAAACTGGAACAGGGCGGAGGCGAGTTTGCGTAAAGTGCTGACCGATTCCGGACTCAGCTTTGAAGTTTGCGAAGGAGAAGCCGCCTTCTATGGTCCGAAAGCGGATTTCATGGTGCGTGACGCCATCGGTCGTGAATGGCAACTCGGAACCGTCCAACTCGATTACAATCTGCCCGAACGCTTTGAACTGGAGTATGTCGGGGCAGATAACAAAACACATCGCCCGGTCATGATCCACCGTGCTCCATTTGGTTCGCTGGAACGTTTTGTCGGGATGCTCATCGAACATTTTGCGGGGGCGTTCCCGCTTTGGCTCGCTCCGGAACAACTACGCATTCTACCGGTGACGGATAAGGTAGCCGACTACGCGAAGACGTTGGAAGAGCGCCTCAAGCAGGAAGGATTTCGCGTTTCGTGTGACCTGCGTTCGGCCAAGGTGAATGCAAAAATTCGCGATGCCCAGTTGGAATTGATCCCCTACATGCTCGTTGTCGGCCCCAAAGAGGCAGAGCAGAATGCGGTTTCGGTTCGAGACCGCATCGAATCGAAGGATATTGGCATGATGTCCATCGAAGAAGCAATCAAAAAGTTCAGGGACGAGGTCAACGATAAAACAATCCGACAGGTCATCAAACCGAGCGCCGCGGGCATCGGCGCAGAATCCGCCACGGCAAATGAGTACTGAAAACGGGGACGGCAAATGAGCCCCGAAACTACCTTTTTTCGGCTGCCGATACCAGGTTGCGTAAAGCGAGTTCCCATTCGTTTCACGCTCTTTTTTGGCCCCGCCAACAGGATAGCATGCACAGACCCGGGGACCGAGAGACCAGGGACCGGGAAGCAGTGAGCAGCCCCGTCTTCGCAGGTCCGTGGAATCCTTAAATATGCCCCGGTTCCCGGGTTCCGTTTCCCTTCTGTTTTGTCAGGGAATCTCCCAGGTCGTGGCGTGCGTGCTCGGCGAGTTTCTTTAATCTCGCGACAATCTCCGGATGATCCGCAATTACATTTGTCGTTTCGCCGCAGTCGGTTTTGAGGTTGTACAACTCCAGCGATTTCACTTTTTGTTGTGTGTACCCGGCTGGTTTACCGTCCCTCCCCGGTTCACCGGTCAAGCTGCGATACGAGTGGGGGAAGTGCAGTTTCCAGTCGCCGCTGCGAATTGCCTGTAATTCTCTGCCGTAGTAATAGTAGTAGGCATCGTGTGGCGTTTTCGCATTTTTCTCTCCGAACATCAACGGACGGATATCTTTGCCGTCGATCGTATGCTTTGGCAAAGCGGCTGCGGTGATCGCTGCAACTGTCGGAAAAATATCAATTGTCGCAGCCAGTTCATCACAGACGGTGCCCGCAGGAATTTTGTCGGGCCAGCGCATCACGCACGGTTCGCGCACTCCCCCTTCCCAGGTTGTTCCTTTCCCTTCGCGAAACGGGCCGGCTGAACCGGCATGATTTCCATACGAAAGCCAGGGGCCGTTATCGGATGTGAAAATGACGAGCGTGTTGTCATCCAGTCCATTCTTCTTGATCGCTTCCAGAACCTGTCCGACAGACCAGTCAATTTCTTCGATCACATCCCCGAACAGTCCGCGTTTGGTGTCCCCTTTGAATTTGCTCGAAACAAACAACGGAACATGAGGCATTGAATGAGCCAGATAAAGCAGGAACGGTTTCTGTTTATTGCGATTGATAAAATCAACCGCGTGTTCGGTGTACCACGTCGTTAAATGTGTTTGATCTTCCGGCGTGACTGCGGGAATCGCTGCTTTGTTTCCGGAAATAAGCGGCAGGTCCGGGAAACCCCGTTTCTTTTTTATTTCCGGGGACGCATTGATATAAGCCGGATGGTAAGGCCACATATCGTTGGAATAGGGCAGCCCAAAATAATCGTCGAAGCCATGTTGCAGCGGAAGAAATTTCTGATAATGCCCCAGATGCCATTTCCCGTAGATCGCAGTCGCGTATCCCGCCTGCTTGACCAATTCTGCAATCGTCATTTCATTCTTGTTGATGCCATGCCTGGAACGATGAGATAACGCCCCCAAAATTCCGATGCGTGTGTTGTAACATCCGGTCAACAACGAAGCCCGCGAGGCACTACAAACCGCCTGCGATACATAGAAAGAAGTAAACCGGCGACCTTCCTTCGCCATTTTATCGATGTGAGGCGTCTGATATCCTTCCGCCCCGAAACAGCCGACATCGGCGTAACCCAAATCATCCGCAAAGATAATGACGACATTCGGCTGTGTCCCGCGAACCTCAGCAGCCGAAACAGCCGAGGAAACCAGAGAGCAGAAGAAAACAACGCAAGACAAAAACAAGATTCGATTCATCATAACTTTCCCGATTTCAGTTCCGCAAAATGAGCAAGACACAGACTGGGCGTTCAACCGCAAGGGGCACTTCTCAATAGCTGTGTCGTGACAATTATAAACAGATAAGCAGGCTGCGTTCTATCAAAATGAAGTTGACAAATGAACCCGTGGCGACAAGGTTATAAAGAACGCGCAAGGAGGCAAGGCATGAATCGGGCTTTCCCCGATTTGGTGATTTATGATAAAATCAGCGTTAATATCTGGGGGATAACACCTCCGGTTCGCCTGCGGTGTTTGTTTCGCCTCTACAATATAGAGGGTTAGCCAGGGAAGGCTCGATGAAAAATCAAAGATTAGTTACTTTCGGTCTGCTGGTTTGTATTGCCTGTTTGTTTACTATTTCGGGCTGTAACAGGAGTGCGGAACAGGGGGGCGAGATTCTTGATGAATCATGGTTCGCCAGCGCGGATCAGGAAGTAGAATCAGCCGATGCTCCCGCCGATACGACAGAGTCGACCGCCAGACTGGGCGTTCAGTTGAAAGAAGGTGCCAGGTTCCCGTTACAAAAAGTGGTCGAAAAAACGCTGACACAATCGACCTTGCAGGGACCGGTTGAGAGTCATGAACGGATCGAGCTGTTCATGACGGTGACGGTTGATGAAATTCGGGATCAGAACAAGAAGTTTTCCGTCCGTTACAATCGTGTTCAGTATCAAAGCGAATTCAACGGACAGCAAATAGTTTACGATTCTCGGCAGCCGCCCTACCCGATCCCCGATGCGGCACTTGCTTATCACGGGATGGTCAACAACGGTTTTTCATTCTGGGTCGGTGCGGATAACCGGATTTCTGACGTTGTCGACTTTCACGCGTTTTTACAGCGCTGCCTCTCAGCGGTCCCTGCACAGAAAGCGGATCTGGTAGCGGAGACACTGGCGCAGTATTCCGGACAGGAGGGGATCGCCAACTTCGTCGATGATACCATCGGCCTGCTTCCTTT
>JALWSL010000383.1 GCA_027080405.1 Planctomycetaceae bacterium | reverse complement strand
GATGCCATTTTCCGATACAGATCGTGCGGTAGCCAGCCTGCTGAAACTGTTCGCCCAGCGTGACTTCTTCCGATGGAATGCCCAGTTTATCACTGGGGGGCGGTTCCTTGCGGTTCCTGACCTGAAAATCATCTTTGGGAAGAGGGTTGCCAAGCATCATATTGTTACGAAACGGATACCGCCCCGTCATCAATGAAGCTCGTGACGGTGCACAGTAAGCGCACGAACTGTAAAACTGTGTGAAACGTGCTCCCTGCGCGGCCATTTCATCCAGGCAAGGTGTTTTGAAACGGGGGTGTCCATAGCAACTGAGGTCGCCGTTACCCAGATCATCGGCATAGATGATGATCACATTCGTTTTTTCAGACGCATCGCTGGCAGTTCTGAAAGGCGAAAACAGAACCAATAACAGACCGATCAAAACAAACCGTTGCATTGAATTTTCCTTGATCACGATTCGGGCCCGGTAAACCAGGCCTGACAAAAAAACGTCAAGTAAAAATGAAACGACTCACAGAATCGCGGCAGAGGTTGATCAATCGACGATCAATCGACTTTCCACCAATCGTCAATTTTTTTTGTCATGCTTTTGACGATATCGGGATGCGACTTCGCCAGGTTCCTTTTTTCGTAAGGGTCTTTGATCAGGTTGTAAAGCTCAACGGTTCCGTCGGGTACACGGGGCGCGTGGGGAAGAATCAGTTTCCATTCATTTTCGATCGCCCAACGATATTTCAACGAAGCGACCGGATCGGTCATATCCTGAATATCGTGTTCCAGAATTTCGCCGAAGATGATTTTTCGGCGATCCACCGCGGCACCGTCAAGCAGATTGATTCCCTGCATCTGGCAGGTGATTTGATCCTTCAACCCGACGGCATTGAGAACCGTAGGAACAATATCGATTGAACTGGCCAGATGCACGCGATCGATTTGCGGTTTCACTTTTCCTGTCCAGCGAATCATAATCGGGGTGCGCAACCCACCATCGTACTGGGAACGCTTTGAACGAGGGGCATAACGACTTTTTTCCTTCTGGTTAATCCAGCCATTGTCTGTGACGTAAAGAATGATTGTTTCTTTACCCAGGCCTTTGCCATCGATGTAATCGATCAGTTCACCACACGTTTCATCGAACCATTCACACATTGCCCAATATTTGGCAAGTGGCAGGTGAGGCGTTTGGTTGCGATACTTTTTCAAAATCCGCTCGGGTGGATTGTGAGGAGTGTGGGGCAAAAATGGAGCGTAATAGACGAAAAAAGGCTTCTTTTCATCGACAGCCATATCGATGAAGTCGGTCACCGGTTTGATTCCCTGGCGACCGATCGTCAAGCCGTTATCGCCATGCCGGCCCCCTTTGGTGCGATCGCCGTGCGTCATGCCGTGAGTAAACCCGCCGCGAGTGTAATGCCCTTCCCACCACTTCCCGGATTGATGACTGATGTACCCTTTCAGTTTCAGAATCTCCGCCAGTTTAGGGTCGTCATCGATGTGCTCCAGGTATTTGTTGCGGATAGCCAGATACTTTTTGCTTGCCCGCTGCTTTCCTTTGGGCAGTTTTGCCAACTCGGGTGGCGGGGGCGGATCGTTCCCGACAATACCATGCTGATGCGGATACAGACCCGTTATGATTGTTGCCAGTGATGGTCTGCATAAACTGTCGGGAACATAGCCTCTGGTAAAAGTCAGCGATTCAACAGCCAGGCGATCCAAATGAGGCGTTTTGATATGTGGATGCCCCATAAAGCTGTAATCGTCCCAGGCTTGATCATCCGAAATGATCAAAACAATATTTGGTGGGGCAGCCTGGACCTGAACGGGGGAAAACAGGATCAGTGCAAGAAAGAGAAGGGAAAAGCATCTCATGCGTGTTGTGACTCCAGTTGTTTTGAGGATGTTTCAATCGGTGAATTCTGCTACCAAAAATACCCAGGCCGAAAAGTTTACCCAGTTTCAGTAATCGGCACGATGTGGATCATTGTGCCATTATGGGAAACAGCTTACGGCGGTGTCAAACAGAACCGAAGATTCGATTGCAGAGACTTTTCACGTTAAGCCGATAATGCAAGCAGATTCCTGTGCTGCGAAGTGCTGAATCTGATCAACAAACATGATACGACATCAGGAGTAACAGCATCGCCGTGTTCAGGACCCGTCAACGATTAGGCAAATACCGCATTGAAGGTAGATTGGCTGAAGGTGGCTTTGCGACCGTTTATCAGGCCCTCGATACTATTGAGGGGATTCGCGTTGCGATCAAGGTTCCTCACGCCGGTTATGTAACGAACCAGATTCTGGATGATTTCCGCCGGGAAGTTCGAATGGTCGCACGGTTGGATCACCCGAACATTCTCGCCTTGAAAGACGCCAGTTTCATCAATGATCATTTTGTGATCGTCTATCCGTTAGCTGAAAAAACGTTGGCGGATCGTTTGCGCAACCGAATGTCGATCATGACCATTCTGAACCTGTGCGAACAGATGCTCGAAGCGGCTTCCTACGCCCATTCACAAAAAATCATTCACTGCGACATCAAACCGGATAACATGCTGCTCTTTTCGGGCCAGATATTGAAACTGACTGATTTCGGGATCGCAAAAATTGCTCAAAAATCGGTTCAGGGGGCGGGTACCGGAACCGTGGGCTACATGGCACCGGAACAGGCGATGGGAAAGCCTTCGTTGCGTTCCGATGTTTTTTCGCTGGGGTTGATCATCTATCGCATGCTCAGCGGACAGTGGCCGGAATGGCCGTACGATTGGCCCGCCGCCGGGATCTTGAGAGTCCGTCGAAAAGTGACTCCCGAATTTGTCGAATTTCTGCGACGATCGATCGATCCAGTTCCTAAAAATCGCTTTCGCGATGCAACGCACATGCTGAATGTATATAAAAGGGCAAAACAGGGGCTCATTCGGCAGAAAAAGTTGAGACTTCCTGCCAATCGCATGATTCTGCAATATCGCGCTGCCTGATAATTGGGCGTCTGCTTTGCGCTCAGATATGCAATTCGGAACTAAAGGTACCAATCCTCTGTGCCGATCCCGCCTTCCCTACCAATGACAACACTGCCAGCCAGTATCTGTCAGCCAATGCGAGACCTGAAAGCGACAACACTTCACAGTTCTATTGTGTGGTGAACTGTTTGAGTTCGCCTGGAGTGTGCCGAGGCTCGAACCTTTCTTTCCAGTCTGGACGTCTCGATCAGCTTGGACGTTTCGAGACATTTCTGATATTATCACGATCACCTATCAGGGTTCAGAGAGGACAATCACGGGCAAGAGCATCCGAAAACAACATCGTCCGCTTGCCGGTGTTGTGGTCGCATCCTGCTTTCCGTATGATGCTTATGCACGGTGTGTTATGCACCATTTGAGTCACGGTAAAAGTTTGAGACCGGCTCGCGAATACCGGGAAAACATCAGTTTGGTAACGGAGATCAGAATGAACCAACTACCAAACGTGCTGGGGAATCGATGGAACCGATCAGAATAGGCGATGCGGAAGTGTCGATTCCGCAATCACAGCATTTTCGCAATATTGTCGCGATCATTTTTGCAATGGTCACCGGCGTGATTGTTGTCGGAACAATCGAGTCGATCGGGCATGTTCTCTATCCGCCTCCGGTTGGTCTTGAGCTGGACACTCCGGATCAAATGGGCGAGTATATTGGCAGCCTCCCCGCAGCAGCACTCTTGATTGTGCTCGCAGGGTGGTCAACAGGAATCTTTTCCGGTTGCCTGTTAGCGGGCATTATCGGGTTCAAACAGGGGAAATTCTGCTCCATTGTTTATAGCCTCATATTCTGCTCGGTCGTGGGCTTGATGCTCTATCAGGTTCCATCACCTGCCTGGTTCCGGTGCTCCGGTCTTGTTCTGCTCGTCCCCAGTGCATTCGCCGGCTGGTATGTTTCCGACTTGATCCTGATACGCTTGCAAGATTCCGGAACTTCAAACAAAGCTGAATGATGGACATCCCAGCACGACTGGTCTGTTCTGATCGCCGTAACCAAAATGAGATTTTCAAAAGTTTTCGCACCGTTCGTAAACTTTAACCATTAGTCGTATAATGGTCATCAGGATTCTCCATGGATGGCTTCAAATAACTCACATAACAGAACAAAACAGAATGGAAAGAGTTGGTTAGATGTCGAAAGAAATCTGTTTCGGGCTTGTCTGTCTCCTTCTTATGGGAGTCTCTCTCCAAGCGGCTGATGATTACATCTTGGGCCCCGATTCGTATCCTCAGGAAGGGGTTCCCAAAGGAAAGTTGACCCAGTATCAGTGGAAAACCAGCAAAATCTTTCCGGGAACAGTCAGAGACTATTGGGTCTATGTTCCCGCTCAATACAGGAAAGGAACCCCGGCCTGTGTGATGGTGTTTCAGGATGGTTGGGCGTATTGCAACCCGAAAGGTCTGGTTCGCGCAACGAATGTTTTTGACAATCTGATTCATTCCGGCGAAATGCCCGTCACGATAGGCATCTTCATCAATCCGGGGGAGATCCCTTCTTCAAAACCTGGTGGCAAGCCGTACCGAAATCGCAGTATCGAATATGATACCCTCAGTGACGATTATGCCCGGTTCCTGATCGAAGAAATCCTCCCGGAAGTTGCCAGGTCGTACAAACTGACCGATAACCCGGAAGGGCGAGCCATTTCTGGTGCCAGTTCGGGCGGCATTTGTGCCTGGACTGTTGCCTGGGAACGACCGGACTATTTTCGAAAAGTAAGCAGTCACATTGGCAGTTTTACCAATATACGAGGCGGACATGTTTACCCCGCATTGATCCGCAAGACCGAAAAGAAGCCTATTCGCGTTCATTTGCAGGAAGGCTCCAACGATGTAGACAATGCACATGGCAATTGGCCACTCGCAAATTTGCAGATGGCGGCGGCATTGAAGTTCAAAAAATACGATTACAAGTTTGTGATGGGAGATGGATACCACAGCCGAAAACACTCGGGAGCAATTCTTCCCGACGAACTACGCTGGCTCTGGAGAGACTGGAAGGAACAACTCGGCGAATAGGGCAAAATCCCCCCTCCAAAGGCAAGTGCGCTCCCTGTTTTGCCGTTATGCCCGCTTTTGTGACATCCTGTTCCGAAGTTGCGAGTGATCTGTCTGGAAATTCTCGTTTCCGATGCGTATGATGACACGAAATTCGCATCTGCCTGATTGTTCAGATGTGCTGATGCATGGGCATCGTGCAGGGCTGACGTTACCTGTTTGTCAATACGCCCCGGTTACGCTGCTTTCGATGCGCAGTTTGAATATGATGCACAATTTGTAAACGTTGTGAACGTTGTAAACGAGAACTTAACAAACATCCTCGAACATATTTCCGTTGCTACAGACCTGACGGATAACCCGCAAGCGGAACCCGCTGCTGACCAAGTTTCAAGTTTTTTGTTATAGAACCAACATTCCCCAGGACAGGGTATCAATATGCTTCTGAACATCATTCGAGCCATTTTCGTGTGTATTTCTGCCGGGGCTTTTGCCACCTACATCACACAGGATCAGCTCGTTCCAACTGAAATTGCCGAGCACCCCCTGATTGCCTTTCTGGTGCTGATGTCGCTTGTCGTCGGCATTATCGCGACCGATCTGCTTATTCGTAAAAAGCGAATCGAAGAAATCTCCGCCATTTACTTCGGATTGCTCG
>JALWSL010000382.1 GCA_027080405.1 Planctomycetaceae bacterium | reverse complement strand
GTATTGGGAAGAAAAACACTCGTCCCCAAAATGTCACTGGGAAGCATGTCCGGCGTGCATTGCAAACGGGTAAAATCGCAATTCAGACTCATCGCCAACGCTTTGGCCAGGGAAGTTTTCCCGACTCCGGGAGCATCTTCAATCAATAAATGCCCCTGGGCAAGCAGGGCTGAAACGGCCAGGCGAATCACTTCCTCTTTTCCGAGCAGCACCTGACCAATATGATCTATCAACTGCTCAATCGAATCGTACAGACTTTGCTCCACAATGCTCTCCGCTGAATAGAAGAAGGGGTTGCATGCTCGCTACCGAATGGAACGCAACCGAGAGTTCCCCGTATTTTTTAACGTGTCGAAATACAAAGTGCAAAACAATCGTCCCTGTCAGAAGAAAATTGTCGGGGATTCCTGTCTCCCCAACAGGTACGGAAAGCAAGAGACTGGTGCCAATCCAAAAGCGGAGGAATAGAAACGGACTGTTCCTCATGGAATAATGAAAAACGCCTCAATGGCGATTCGAAGACGATTCAAAAAGTCGATTGCGCCCTGTCGGATGATGCAGCCTGACTGCTCAATAAAACTGAATGACCACCTTGAGACAATATCCCAATCTCAAACGATCGGAGCAAGCTCCGTTTGATCATCAACACAGACTGGATCTGTCGAAGGAGTTTTTCATACCGCCAGCGCTGGCATTCTGAACCAGCAGATACCGAACTCCTGTTGATTGCTATCGACTACGCCAATTCGTCATCGTCGTCATCGAAAAGATCGAAATCCGAACCGAATTCATCACTCGACTCATCGTCGAAATCGGAGGAATCAAACTCGGCCGTTTGAAACTCGGCATCGGAATCTTCTTCGAACTCGTCCGATTCAAAGTGACCGGCCTCGAACTCGTCATCAGATTCGAAATCTGAATCGGCCAGTTCATCATCACTGAATTCGTCGCTGAATTCGTTGCTGTCGAGTTCGTCTTCTTCGAACTCGGCGTCAGAAAGATCGGAAGATTTCTTCTGATCGTCCGCGGCAGGTTTCGGATTCGTTCTGACAAAAATTGCAATGCCGATCGGTGTCAAAAAAGCCATGACACACCCCAGAAAACCTGCACCGAGCGGCCCCCAGAACATCATCCCCATTTTGTCATCAGGAATGGACAGCCCGATGGTAGTCAACAGATAAAGCAGGTAGGCGGCCAATCCTGCAGGAATCAGCGAGATCAAAAAGGTACTCCACTTGCCCATGAGTGTTGCTTTCCAATAAATACAACCAAGTACAACCGTTTTCCCGATACTTTTGCTCGTCGCCTTTCCAGACACCAAAGGCGAAACAATACCGTTTACGCCGATTATGACAGTCTTCGACCCGGATTGCACGTTCTGTTTACGCAGATCGGGTAAAATCTGCGACTCAACTGCAAGAGTTGTGCAATCAGAACGGTCTGAACGATTATTAGAGCGGTTTTATTGCCCCGATAACAGCCTCTCGCCTATGATTACTGCGGTAAAAGGGGCTCTGCCCCGCGAAAAACAGCTCGGTAAAAAGAATGTTCATTGATGAAATCTGGGGCAAGGGAATCAAAACGGGGAGAGATTGTTGTTCGCAGAGCACGAACACATAATTTGCGAGAGATCAATGTCACCATCCCTCGCCAGAGGCTGACAGTAATCACCGGCGTGAGCGGCTCCGGGAAAAGTTCCTTCGCCTTTCATACGTTATTTGCAGAAGGGCAACGCCGCTTTCTCGGGACAATGACAGGTCAAAGCCGGGCCTGTCTGGATCAACTCCCCAAACCGGATGTCGATCGCATTGAAGGATTGCCGCCCGTTATCTCGGTCTCGCAACAAAGAGGGCCGCAGAACTCGCGCAGCACGGTGGCGACGCTGACAGATATCCTCGATTACCTGCGCGTGTTGTATGCCCGCCTCGGCACCATCTACTGCCCGGAATGTCAAATCCCGGTGACCGCCATTTCTCCCGAGCGCATACTTTCCCAGCTTCTGGATGAACCGGAACGAACCAGATTAATGCTGCTGGCTCCCATGGTTCGCGAGAAACCGGGTGAACACCGGGCGTTGTTCAAACAGATTTTCAAAGATGGCTACGTCCGCGCCAGAATCGATGGCGAGATTATTGATATCAGCGATGTTCCCGAACTCGACGGAAACCGGCCTCACACGATCGAAGCCGTGGTTGACCGACTGGTCATCAAACCGGATATCCGCCCCCGACTGGCGGATTCACTCGATCATGCCCTGCGCCTCGGCGATGGAATGTGCCTGGCTATGGTACAAAAGGAAGGAGAATGGCAGGAACGACTTTTCCATCGCCATTACACCTGTGGAAGTTGCAACCGAAGCTTCTCCCCATTGGAACCGAGAACATTCAGTTGGCACAATCCACAAGGTGCCTGCCCCGATTGTGAAGGAACCGGTATCAGGAAAGCCGGCACTGAAACAGACGAAACCGATGAAACGAATGAAACAGGACAACGCGATCAGGCGCAGGCGGCCTGTCCAGCGTGTCACGGAAGACGATTGAACCCGGTTGCCTCCGCTGTCAAAGTGAACCAGTTGGGCCTGCCCGAATTGCTGAGCCTGCCGTTGGAAAAAGCGAAAGCATGGTTGCGTTCCCTGCCCGATTCCTATGAAGATCAGGTTGAGCACCTGATATCCCTCAAGTTGGTGGAACCTCTCATCTCCCGCTTTGAATTTCTCGATGCGGTCGGCGTCGGTTACCTTTCACTCAACCGCAGCACGCAATCGCTTTCCGGGGGAGAACTGCAACGGGTGCGTCTGGCCAGATGCCTGGGAACCCAATTACAGGGAGGCTGCTTCATTCTCGATGAACCGACCGCGGGACTGCACAGAAAGGATACGGCCCGTCTGCTGAACATCCTGCGGGAAATGGTACGCCAGGGCAGCACCGTTATTTGTGTGGAACACGATCTCGATTTCATCCGGGCAGCCGATCATCTGCTCGAATTCGGCCCTGCAGGAGGAAAACAGGGAGGCAAACTTCTCTTTGCCGGTTCGCCGGAACAGCTGAGAAAAAAAGCGGACACAGCCACCGGCAAATATCTGGCTGATGCCGCCGATGATGCCAGCGATGAAAAAAACTTCCCCGCATTCAAAACGAGCGACAATCATACAAGAGGGCTGATTACCCTCGAACATGTCACGCTGCATAACTTGAACGATGTCTCCATCCGATTCCCCATCAGCGAGTTGACCGCTGTCTCGTGAGTAAGCGGTTCCGGGAACAGATCCCTGATTCACGATGCACTCGCACCTCATATGACACAACATCTGCCCAAACAAGAGCGGCCACACAAAAAAGAACCGGCGATCCCGAACGAACTCGGAATTCTGCACTGCGATCATCGTTTTGAAAAACTGTTGCTGGTCGATCAATCTCCTCCCGGAAAAAGTGCGCGTTCCTGCCCCGCGACATTTACCGGAGCGTGGGATCATATCCGAAAATTGCTTGCGCAAACCAAATTGGCCCGTGTTCGTGGTTACAAATCGGGGCATTTCAGCTTCAACTCCAAAGACGGAACCTGTCCAGAGTGCCAGGGACAGGGAAGTATCCGCCTGAAAATGAAAATGCTTTCCGATGCCCTGGTTACCTGTCCAGAGTGTCAGGGAAAACGATTCAACCCTGCAACATTGGCCGTGAAATATCGGGGACTTTCGCCCGCAGAACTGCTGGAAATGACGGTCGATGAAGCATTGGAAATGTGGAAGGATATCGATACGATCACCCGACGACTCGAACCACTTCAAAAAATCGGGTTGGGATACCTCTGCCTCGGACAACCGGCCAGCACGCTTTCCGGGGGTGAGGCACAGCGAATGAAACTGGCCAAAGAAATCTCGCTGCAAATTGAAAATTCAATCCTTATCCTGGATGAACCAACCAGTGGATTGCACGCAGCCGACATTTCGAAATTGCTGGAGACGCTACTGGCAATCCAGAGGCAAGGAAATACAATCATCATTATTGAACATCACCCGATGATCTTGGCTCAGGCAAGTTGGCACATCGAACTGGGACCGGGAGCGGGACAACAAGGCGGTAACGTGTTGAGATGCGGCTGACGACTTTCGCGATTGACTTGCGCAATGAATCTCAATTCGCGGTAACACAAATCGCGTTAAAGACCGTAAAAGAGTGTCAACCGTAACGACAACGCACACCAGAATGGCACCTGCTGCCCGGCGGATGACCCGCCATACAGAAAGAGAAACAGAGGAAACAATCAGTGAACCCGAATAACCCGCCCCCCAATAACCCGAATGACCATTCCGATCTGCAAGCAGAATATCAGGCCGCCCACGAATCCTGCGTCCTGTTCGATATTTCGAGCCGCGATGAAATTCGCCTGACCGGTGAGGATCGTTCTTCTTTCCTGCATGGTTTTTGCACCAACGACATCAATCAATTAAAACCGGGGGAGGGATGCGAGGCTTTTTTGAGCAGTATTCAGGGCAAAACCCTGGGGCACATTTTTGTCTTCGCGCAACCGGATCACTTAACGATCGATACAAATGCCGATGCAGCCGATTTCGTGATACCGCATTTGGATCGCTATCTGATTTCTGAAGATGTCCTCATGCAAAAAGTGACCACGGAACGAAAACTGTTCTATCTGAACGGCCCCGAGTCTCTTGCGGTCCTGAAAAAAATCGTTCCAGCGATTGAACAGATCGGAATCAATGGAAACCTGCAAACTGAAACCGGAAGTCATGCAATCGACTTGCGCCGAGTCGACTGGTTTCTTCAGCCGGGCTTTCAAATTTCGACAAGGCCGGAAAACGCTGACCAACTTTTGAAAACATTGCTTGATCTGGGGGCTAAAATGGGTACCCATCCAACATGGGAAGCGTTGCGGATCGAAAGCGGGTTCCCGGAATATGGCATCGATTTCAACAGTGAAAACCTGGCCCAGGAAATCGACCGGACAGCTTCCGCCATTTCGTTCAACAAGGGCTGTTATCTGGGACAGGAACCGATCGCGAGAATCGACGCTCTCGGGCATGTGAACCGCTTGCTTCGTCGACTGGAAATATCCGCGGCGATTGAATCGGTCGAATCTCTCACGCGGGAGAATTCGATCTGTTCTGGTGAATCGGAAAAATCGCTCGGACAGATCACTTCCGCAGCAATCATCCCGCAAAACGGTGATGACCCGGCAAAAACAGTCGCCTTGGCGACCGTTCGCAGAGAAATCGCAGAGCCCGGAACGCGCGTGACAGTTAAAACGGAATCGAAAAACTACCCGGCTGTCATCCGGTAATAACCATACGGTAAAGCCGTCTGCAAGACCGATCAGTAAACGCAGGTAACCGGTATTTTCTTGCTGTCTAGTCGGGCGAACAGAGTGATACCGTCCCCCAAGGCACCATGTTACAGATATAAGAAGCGGATCAGACGGAACTGCTGGGTCCGTTTCGCCAGCAATGCTAACGTCCTATCGGGACTCCCCCAGTACGTTTAACTCCCTGTCAGTAATCAGGATTCGATAGCCGAGTTGTGTCGCCTTTTTGATCACATGGTTTTTCAGAGTAGCAGATTCAGGATATTCAATACAGAGAATCGGCTTGCCCTGCTTTTTTAACATTTCGAGAAAACTGATTCTGTATCTGATCTCCTTCTGCTGCTGCCTCTGTTTCC
>JALWSL010000381.1 GCA_027080405.1 Planctomycetaceae bacterium | reverse complement strand
CCGTTGCGGGTTCCTTTCATCTTTTTGTTTTTTTGATTGCTGCGCAGCTGCCCGAGCGAGCCACTTTTCCGGATCTTCTTCAAAAGCAGCTTTGCAGCCAGAACAGCAGACGTAATACGTTGATCCCTTGTAGCTGACAGCGATTGTTCCGAGCCCTCCGGAAATGATGCAGGTTTTTTCTCCGTATCCTTCATCAATGAGCGCAATCGATGTTCCTTCACGCTGGGTCGAAACAGTATCAACACGAATGAATTGATCGCCGGAACCGCGCTGTCGATAGTATTCCAGCAAGTAGCGGTTGTTATTTTTCTGATTGATAACGAATCGCGTCGCTTTTTCATCCGCTGGCTCAGTTTGGGTGAATTCCAGCTTGTAGGTGAGTTGTTGCGTTTTATCATCCCCCTGAATCTCCTTGATGGGGGAGATGAATTTTCCCAGATAGTTTCGGGAATCTCCATGCGTATCGGTTACTGTCAATTGATAACGGTCCTGTCCCGGAAGGTAAGTTAAGCGAGCCAGTCGGTAATAGGGGCTTTTGTTGGAGGTCATCACCAATGCGGGTTGCGCGGGATTGGTTCGGAAGTCCCAGACCCATTCTGATTGATCAACCGCCTTGAAACCGCCATACGTTTTCTTGGTAATGCCCCGCCAGGTTCCCAACAGGATTTGTAGTTCTTTCAGACGGGAAATGATTTTTTCAACATCGGACGATCCCGTTTTCGATTCCCCATTTTGATGCCGTGACGAGGATGAAGCGGTTGAAACATCCCCTCCAAAGGTGATAACGGGAAGCCCGTTTTCGGTGTCACCATTTTTCACAGGACTGGCAGTTTCCGGGAAACCGGTTTCTTCAGTGGTTTTTTCAGCGGTTTCTGGTACTTCGTTTTTCAACGGCTTTGATTCGGTGGCAGGCTCGTTGGGAGAGTTCGTTTGAGAGCAACCACTCATTGACAGAATAAAAATGGACAACGCGACAGAAATCGTGTACCCGGGAGAAATTGACATCATGGCAGCAGTCCTGAAAAGGAGAGGAGATCGGCAATTATCCATTACGGTCTTTTGTATTACTAACGGTAAAAGTTTACGAACGGCTCGCAAATTTTGGAAAAATATCAGTTTGGTTACGGCAGTCAGAACAGACCAGCCGTGCTGGGTTATCTGTTTGTCGTATAACATTTCAACTGTTTTTCATCACGAATAAACAGGTTCCCATCGGAAAAGGCGGGAAGAGCGCGGACTGTCGAATCGCTCAGTCGCACTCTCTTTTTTTCCTGGTAACTTTTGGGGGAGGCAACTGCGATGACCAATTCGCCATCGGTTTTCATCAGGAGCAGATTCGTTCCCACTTTGATGATCGTGGCATAACCGAAGCCAGTTTTCCGCCAATGTTCCTTGCCCGTTGCGGGATCAAAACAGACCAGATCACTTGGGCCGGCATCCTGGCGACCATCAATTCCGATCAGGGTTCCATCAACCGGGATTGGCGTCGTGTATTGGGAGGCAAGCGGTTTAAGCCCCTGGCGAAGAATCGTTACCTTTTCTGGCTCTATTTTCGCCCAGACATTACCGATCCCGTAACTGGCCGTCAGAAACAGGTACTCCCCCATGAGGACAGGATTCGCTCCATTCACAGTCGGACCACGCTGGCCAAAGTGAAGCGAAAAATGTTCCGTCCCGGTCTGCGGATTCAAGCCAACAGTCTGCTCACGAGTAACAAAAACGACCAATGGTTTCCCACGGTATTGCGTTAAAACGGGAGAGCTGTAACTTGGTTTCCAGGATCCCCGTTTCCAAATCGTTTTCCCCGTCTGTAAATCGAAGGCGACAACACCGGCCTGCGTTCTGAACCCCCCGACATTCACCAGCACCAGATTTTTATAGACAATTGGAGAACTGCCCGCTCCGAAATAACCGACATCGGCTTTGAAGTCCTCGTGTGTTTCCCGTGACCAGTTTACCTTTCCCGATTGGAGATTCAGACAATGGAGTCCTCCCGATGCCCCGAAAACAATGACTCGATTTCCAGAAATGACAGGGACGCAGAGAGGCCCATCATTGGGCACGATTCGAGGCACGTATGTTGTTTTGAAGGCCTGTTCCCACTTTTTTTCTCCCGATTTTTTATCGAATGCGACTACATGCTCTTTGTCTCCCAGGCGGTGGAACAGGATGGCGTGATCGCCACTGACAGAAACTCCAGCGACGCCACTGCCTGCCGGTTTGCTCCAAAGCAATTGGGGACTACCAGATATCCAGTTGTCCGAAAGCGTTTCATCCGGGGAGGCAACCCCATTTCTATCCGGTCCGAGAATTTGCGGCCAGTCACCCGCACATAACCTGTGCATCGGAAACGTCAGCAAAACCAGCAGGCCGGTCAAAATGATATGGGGAACGGAGTTGCTCATCAAATCTCTTTCCGATACAGCAGTGATATTCCGATTATGCAAGATAAACTCTCCCCTGCAGGATGGCCCTGTTCTACCGGAAGCGGTTTTGCGAGTCAAATTGATATCTTCCTGTTCTCTTCCGACCGAGGCGCTCTGCAGAGCAGAGCATAGGCAGAGGCCCACACGTTGTCCTTGCTTGCGGAAAGAACCCGACACCCCGGTCTGCATACTGAACCGGGGCGTCATTGGTCGCTCGTCAATCCTCCATCGCGGTTGGGTACTAACTTTCAGAATTACCGGTCTCAGTTTCGTCTTCTTTTCCCGAATCAGACTCATTGGCCGGGGAGTTTTGTTCGCTCGACTCTGTTGAGTTCGTGGACTCTGTTTTTTCTGCTGATGCTGCATCTTCTGCTTCTGTGTTTGCATCGCCAAGATCGGCGGGGATGCGGGCCAGAGCGGCCAGAGAGTCCCCTTCGGAAAGTTGCATGATGCGGACACCTTGCGTATTGCGACCGATTTGGGAGATATCAGAGACACGTATACGTTGGATTTTGCCGCCAGTGCTGATCAGCAGGACTTCGTCATCATCAGCAACGGCAAGAATATCGACCACCTGACCATTACGGGTGGTTGTTTTAATATCCCGTAATCCTTTTCCACCACGACGTTGTCGGCGGTATCGCATATTTCCCTTGTAAACCTGGGAGGTTTCGTCATCGGACGCATCAACCTCGTCCCCTGTCTTCTGTTCGCCAGCCGAGGTTTGCTCATCGGTGTCGATCTCATCCGAGTCGGCTTCTACTTCCCCCGGCCCGAATGAAGTCCGCTTGCCGTGTCCGTGCTCGCAGGCAGTCAGCAGGCACATTTCTTCGTCCACAATGACCATGCCGATGACGTGGTCACCCTTGGAAAGCGTAATTCCTTTGACTCCCCGCGTATTTCTGCCCTGGGCGCGAACATCGGTATGGCTGAAGCGTATCGACATGCCCGCTGCCGTTGAGAGAACGACGTCGTCGGCAGGGGAGACCTTGACCACATCGATCAATTGATCGTCCTCATCCAGATTGATCGCGATCAGCCCTCCTTTTTTCGGTCTGCTGTAGGCAGACAGGACAGTCTTTTTGACGATCCCTTTTTTGGTCGCCATCATCAGGAAGCGTTCATCATCGAATTCGCGTACATCAATACAGTTTGCGACATATTCTCCTTCGGAAAGGGAGAGAAGGTTGACCAGGGCGCGACCTTTGGCCGTGCGGTTTTGCAGCGGAAGATCATAGACTTTCTGCCAGTAAACTTTTCCCAGATTCGTGAAGAAAAGCAGATAGGAATGGGTACTGGCGACAAACAGATTCTGAATGGCGTCTTCCTCATCCGATTTCGCTCCGGTAATTCCTTTGCCCCCCCGGTTCTGGGCTTTATAGGCCGACAGTTCTGTCCGTTTGATGTATCCTCGCTGTGTCAGCGTGACCACCATGGGAGCCTCGGCAATCAACTCGTCCCGGTTGACATCGGTCAGTTCGAGATCGCTGATTTCCGTGCGCCGCTTGTCCGGATACTTTCGTTGAAGTTCCTCCATATCTTCCCGTACGACTGCGCGAATATTGTCCTCGTCGGAAAGAAGTTCCAGGCATTCATCGATTTCATCCAACAGCGAACGGTGTTCGTCACCCAGTTTTTCCCGCTCCAGATTCGCCAGTGAACCGAGTTGCATCGAGACAATCGCTTCAGACTGGTTGACCGACAAACTGTAGTCTTCCTTGATGCCTTGCTCACGCTGCAGATCTTTATAGCCCCGTTCGCCCAACGCCCGGGCAATCAACTCTCCGGGAACCTTGATTTCCTGCAAACGCTTTTTGGCTTCCTGACGTGAAGGAGATTGGCGAATCGTATCGATAATCTGGTCGATATCGAGTTGTGCAATCAACAGTCCTTCGACCGTGTGTTTTCGCTTGCGCGCTTCTTCCAGTTGGAATTCGGTTCTTCTGCGAATGACAACAACTCGATGCCTGATGAATTCAAGCAGCATGTCCTTGATGGAAAGGAGCTGGGGTCTGTTCGCAACCAGTGCAAGCAGGATGACGCTGACGGTTGTCTGCAAGGGAGAGTATTTGAACAACTGGGCAAGAACCACTTCTTTGTCAGCGTCCCGCTTCAGAACGATATGCAAGCGCACCTGCCAACTGGGGACGTTGCGATCCGTGAGATCGACGACCCGGGAAATCCCTTTAACGCGTTCATCTTTTACCAGTGCTTCCAGTTTTTCACGGATGCGATCTCTCGTTTCCATGTAGGGAATTTCAGTGATAACGATCACATCAGACTGTTTTTCCTGTTCGAAATGCGTTTTGGCTCGTAGCGTAATTGTCGAGCGACCGGTGAGTGCTCCCTGACGAATGCCGTGTCGTCCACAGATGATACCACCGGTGGGGAAGTCTGGCCCCGGGAGAACCTGCAGGATATCATCGACTGTGCAATCCTGATTGTCGATGACCAGCTTTACCGCTTCGGCCACTTCTCCCAGATTATGGGGAGGAATGCTTGTCGCCATCCCGACTGCGATGCCGGTTGCTCCGTTGACAAGTAAATTCGGAAAGCGGGAAGGGAGCACCATCGGTTCGAGGCGCTCCTGGTCGTATGTCGGGATAAAATCAACCGTATTATGCTTGAGGTCGGCAAGCATTTCGGCTGCAACGGGGGCAAGCCTCGCTTCGGTGTATCGCATGGCCGCAGGGGGCAAGCCGGCCAGTGAACCGAAGTTTCCCTGTTTATCGATTAAAACTTCACGTGTAGCCCATTCCTGGGCCATCCGCACCAGCGTGGCATAAATCGCCTGATCGCCATGGGGATGGTAGTTGCCCATTGTGTCACCGGCAATTTTTGAACACTTGGTACGACTTCCCGAAGGACCGAGGTTCAAGTCGTTCATCGCAACAAGAATTCGGCGTTGAGACGGCTTTAATCCATCGCGCACATCGGGCAGTGCGCGTGAAACAATAACGCTCATTGCGTAAGTCAGGTAGCTATTACGCATCTCCTCTTGAATATCAAGCTGTGAGATACGGTCATCACCTGGAATGGAGAGTTCCCCGGTAGGTTGCTGTTCGTCGTCAGATCCGTTAGTCAATCGAATAACTCCTGTGAGGCAAAATGCTGAGCAGAAACCGTCTTGGCCTGGCTCAAAACTCCCTCAGAAAATAGATACGAAATCACAAATAACACTGGTCGGCCATTATAGCCGAACAGGTGAATGCGGGCAATGAACCGGCAGGATCAGTCATAAACCGTATCTC
>JALWSL010000380.1:5317-5714 GCA_027080405.1 Planctomycetaceae bacterium | reverse complement strand
GGGAAACATCAAATGGATCAGACCGACATGAAAGGCATTATTCGGCATTTTATCCGTGATAAAATCTGCATTCCCCACCTGCTCGACAAGCAACCTCAAATACTCGCCGCTGATTTCCTGCAACTGATCCGCTGTCACGTCTACCAGCGTATAGGGATAATCTGGTCCGCCCTCCCGGTTCGCTTTCAAAAAACGCCCAAGTATCGAACGAATCCCGACAAACTCGCCCGCTCCATCAACCTGTGAGTGAGAAGTCAGAATTTGATCAATGAGCGTTGAACCGGATCGTGGCATCCCCAGGATAAAAATTGGCTTACGGGAGTCCGATCCTCTCATCCCCTTCAGCTTGTGAGCGTGCTGTTGAAAAGTTTCAATCATGCTGTCAACGAGACTCGAC
>JALWSL010000380.1:0-5307 GCA_027080405.1 Planctomycetaceae bacterium | reverse complement strand
CCATGGCGACTATCCAGACGGTTCGCTTCCTCAAAACAGGCAAACGCTTTGTCATATTCCTCTCGCTTGTCAAAAAATTTCCCCAAACTGAAATAGGCCTCCCGTTTTTCCTCATCAGAAAGCTCGGAACTTGCCAGTAGCTCATTCAGCTTTCGCACCTCCTGCTCCGTGATGTCCTCGGAGTTGAAGGTAAAAAGCGCGTAATAAGCGGGAGTGTAGAGCGGTTCCCTCTTGATGATCTCCCTGCACTGCCTGGCTGATTCCTCAAACTCGCCCAGCGCATTCAGAACGGTAACATAATTCATTCTGAAGTCGATCAAACCGGGATTGTGGAGGATCGCCTTCTCGTAATACGGCACGGAACCCTCAAAATCGCCCAGATCCTTGATGACGTTGGCAAGGTTGTAATAAGCGCCCGCAAATCCAGGATTCAACTGTATCGCCTGCTCCAGCACCACCTTTGCTTCCAGGAGTCGCCCCATTTCATGCAGAACCGCCCCCAAATTCGACCGAATACTTGCGTTATCCGGGCTCAGCTTTACAGCCGCCTCAAAGGCCTTGGCTGCCTGCTTCAACTTCTTCTGCTCCCATAGAATGATCCCCAACCCGTTGTGCGCCAAAAAATTGCAGGGATCGACTCGCAGGAGCTCATTCAACGTCGCCTCTGCCTCCCTCAATTGGCCGGCCTGTTTTTGAGCCTGAACCAATTTTTCATAGAGACTCACATCCCCAGGCCGTTGCTTTATCAAAGAAGAGAAGAAAAGAATCGCCTCTTCAAACCGGGAAGAGTCAAGCAAACTCTTTCCGAGCATGTCAACCGCTGCCTCCATCTGGGGATCAAGCTGAATTGCAGTCTGAAACGAACGAATCGCCTGATCGTACTGCCCCATTTCCCGATAGATGACGCCCAGGTCGTAGTGCATCAAACTGGAATAAGGGGCATTCCGCAACGCTCGACGAATCATCTCGACAGCAATTTCCGGTTTGCCCTGCTGGTGGGTAACCAGAGCACGAAGATGCAGTGCATGCGGGTGATCTGGCGATTCCTGGAGGATTGAATCATAGATTTCCAATGCAGAATCCGCCTTGCCCTGCTGATGCAGAGAGACCGCTTTCTGGAGTTCTACCTGGATGTCCATCAATCTTCACACTCCGCAACAGGTCATAATCGCCCATATCCATCAGCCTCGGACAACACCACCGGGCTGCAAACCAAAACAGATCATGGTGTCCGACTGCGCGCATCCGGTTCAGCCTGTAATCCGAATATCGGATAAATTGCCTAATCGGAATGAGCGTCATTTTTCTTATCATCAGAACTTTTTGACTTATCCCTGCATGCCACCGCCATAATTGAGGTAAATCCCTTGACGAGCCTGCCGATATGCCTGTTGGCAAACTGTACACCCACAAAGTCTCTGCTGATTGCCCATGTCTCCCATGTGCCCCTGTATCTACTTTTTCACTGATCGTTTTTCAGGTTGCAGGGATATTCAGCAGAATGGTAATTTGGTTAAACTTTGCCTGTTTGTAACGGGAAACATGTCGAAAATAAGGAGAGAGATAGTCTTTATCCGGTTTGACGCACGGTAATAGAGAAGAAAAAGAGCGTGATGAAAGTCAAAATCAGCAAACCTGTTTTGAAAATCACTCGTGGAAAGACAAAATTTCCCTTTCGCGAAATCGAATCGGACCGATTTCTGATTGGCGCGGGCAGTTGCTGTCAACTCCAGCTTTCTGCAGATGATATCCCGATGGTGTATGCGATTGTGCATCAGGTGCAGGCAGGCTACCAAATCGAAGCCCTGCACAGCGAACCGGCGATGCTCGTCAATGGTTCCAGGCAACAGTTTGCCATCCTTCAACCGGGAGACAAGTTGACTCTGGGCGTGTATGAATTCGAATTCCTGATCGATCAGGCAGAACACGTTTTGCGTGCAACTCAGGAGGAGGTACAGGAAGCAGTTCAACAGCGGCCATCTGCCAAGCCACAATCGCTCATTCCACCAGTTCCTGTGAAAATCGATGAACTGACTGCCAGCGAACTGGTTGCCCGTATTGAACAGGAACTCGAATTGATTGATCAGCTGGAAAGTGAAGAAGAACCGCAAGCGAAATCGCCCCGCAAAATCGCGTAATCCGCCCGGCGTTGTTGCGCGATCGTTTGGAGAAGCGACGGCCATCGTCCCGGCGTCACATATTGGCATGGTCGGGATCACATGAGATATCGCTGTGGGGAGAGTCAAGACGCATCCTGCGAAGAACTTACCACTCTTGCACCGCATTTTATTAGTGAAACTTTAATGCGTTATCACCAGAAATGCGTTATCACCAGATTGTCCCGATGGATCGCTTCAGTAAAGGGGACGTCGCCCAGTTTTTCGGCGATACTTGCTTCCCGGCAACCTTTGAGGCGGTGTGCCAGTCCGGAATCGTAATTGGAAACGCCACGTGCAAATTCATTTCCTTTTTCATCAAATATGGAAACGATTTCGCCCATCTCAAAACTGCCGCGAATCTCTTTCACGCCAATCGGAAGCAGTGATTTTCCGGATTCAACAACCGCCTTCCTCGCCCCGGCATCAACCAGAAAGCCACCTGTGGGAGTGACCGTAAAGCCGATCCATCTTTTCCAGGCGGGAATCGATTTTCCTCTCGCCAAAAAAGCTGTCCCGACGTTTTCCCCACGAACAATTTTACCTAGAACATCATCATCCAGGCCGTTCGCCAGAATGACATTTTCTCCCACCGAAACCGCTTTCTTCACCGCAGACAGTTTTGATTCCATACCGCCCGTGCCCAATGAACTCTGATCGCCGCAGACACACTCATACAGGGAATCGTCCCACTGCTTGACCAATGGAATAAGTTTGCTTTCTGGAGAAGACGGGTCGCCATCGTAAAGACCATCAATTACCGAAAGAATGACAAGCAGCGGTTCATCAAGCAGATTCATCACCATCGCAGCGAGTTGGTCGTTATCACTGAATTTGCTCCCCCGGCTTCTGTTGGTAACCGAACTTCTTGCACTGCCTGATTTCGTTCTGCTGACGCTCCGGTTCAGGGGCCGGATTTCATCAACGCTGACTGTATCATTCTCATTCACGATCGGCACCGAACCGTATTCAAACAGGGTTTGTAATGTGTTGCGGATATTCAGATATCGTGAACGATCCCGAAAATCGTCATTAGTCAGCAGCAATTGAGCCGCATGGTATCCGTGCTGACGAAACGCCCGATCGTACAGGCCAATCAAATGAGCCTGGCCGGTGGCAGCGGCTGCTTGCAGATGAGGCAGATCTTTGGGGCGTTTGGTCAAACCGAGCAGTGTCATTCCCGCCCCGATTGAACCGCTGGAAACCAGCACAACCCGCTTACCGGCTGACCGCAGCGCATCGACCTGTGAGGCCAGTTGAGTGATCCGTTTGGGATCCAGCGCCAGGTTGTCATCGGAAAGGACATTGGTTCCAATTTTTACGACAAATGTTTTCGCCGTATCTGCCAGTTCTTTTCGGACCAATAAACTCATTTTCCGCCGCTGCTGCTTTTAGGAGTCAGGATATCGCCAGATATTTTCAAACGAATTCTGCCAGTGCATTTACTTCCCGGGGGAACATTCATCCGTACCAATAGCTGTCCATCCTGCGAGGCGGCGATTTCACTTTTCTTGCCGATCAAAAATGGTGTACCCGGTCGGGTCTTTCCCTTCCCTTTTCCTTTGGCCGTTCCGTTGACGATTACTCCCATCAAGGCTCCCAAAGGAACTCCGACCGCCAAATCCTGCTTGACATCACCTGAAGGAAAGCCATCCGTTCCTATTCGTTGCGAAATCAGTATTCTGCATTCACCATCAGAAAGAAAACGAATTTTATTCCCCTTTTTCACAGCTACTCCCGTCACGATCCAACCTTTACCCGGATCGATATCGAGCGTCACCTCATTGGTCGCCAGTCTCGCTTCTTCCAACTCCTTGATTTTATCCCGCACCTTTTTCAATCCGGGTTGAAGACTCAAAATTTTCTTCAAAACATCCTGGGCCTTTTCCAGTTCTCCCATCTCTTCATAATCACGTGCAACATCTGCCGCGGTTTTCATGAAACTGGCTTCTGCTTCTTCCACCTTTTTCTCTAACACAATGGTGTTTGTACCACGTGAGGAGGAAGATTTTTTCTGCGCATAAACCGTTTCGAGCGTCAACGCAAAAGTCAATAAAAGCCAAACGGAGCCAATCAGCAGACCAGTTGTCCCGTAAGCACGATATTTCATCAATGAAGCGAGCATGGTAGAGACCTTTCGGTGGTCGAAATGTGATGGCCCATTACGATTTAACGCGGCGATTTCAACGCTGCAGGGAGTCGTTGCACCGGAACGTTATCGTAGCATTGTAACATGGAGAATCGCCGGATAGAAGCGGGAATTCCTACAGAAGTGAAACCGGGGTGCCCAGTCGCAGGATAAGGGCCGCCGTGATTCATGGCGGGTGAAACAGCCACACCGGTCGGCATTTTATTGTTCAACAGTCGCCCGACTTTTCGACGCAACACTGGTTCCAGTTTGGAGTAAACGGCCTCGTCTTCATCGCTTTCGGTCAGATAGATTGTGCCGGTTAATTGGCCTTCCAAAACGCGAGCGATTTGTGCCATCTGGTTTATATCGCTGGTTGTCACAAGTAGCGAACCATTGCCAAAGGCTTCATGTTGAAAGGCTTCAGGAGATTCCAAAAATTGATCTGCAGTACAGGTAAGCAACGTGTTTTGGACGGCAAAGCCGCTTCCTGTCTGAGCCTCTCCGCCGGCAAGAAGTTTCGCCCCGTGATTAACCAGAAACTTGACACTCTCCAGGAAACTCTCGCGAACCCCTTCGGAAAGTAATGGGCCACAGCTGGAATGCGTGAATTTATCCTGTAATTTTTCGATCCAGTCAGCGACATTTTCTCCGGGAGGCAAAATCACCAGGCCGGGATTCGTACAGAACTGTCCCGATCCCATCAGACAACTGCCGGTGAATTCGTCGAGGAGTTTGTCTCCGTTCTGTTCCAGATAGCCCGGCAAAACGAACACGGGGTTGATACTCGATAATTCCAGATAGGCCGGCTTGCCCGCTTCGTCCGCAGCCGCTTTCACTTTCAGCCCGGCTCCCAGTGCGCCAGTGTACCCAACCGCAGCAATGCGTGGGTCTTTAATCATTCTGATTCCATCCTCGGCAGGCATGCGATAAATGAGTTGCACAAAGCCGGGCGGAAAATCGGTTTCCTTCGCCGCCTGAAGTGCTGCTTCTGCCAGCAGGCGGGTTGTTTCAGGATGTGAG
>JALWSL010000379.1:612-5719 GCA_027080405.1 Planctomycetaceae bacterium | reverse complement strand
CAAATCGAGTGCACCACGCCGAAAACTGGGGCCAGCCTGCACACTCGCCACATCTCGAACGCGCACCGGAATGCCGTCACGCGTCACAATGACGGTTGCCTCAATCTGCTTCAATGTTTCCGATTCTGTTTTATCTGCCCCGATAAATCCGCGACCACGGACGATAAACTCCATGCCGTTCATTTCAACGGTTTTCGCCCCGACATCGATATTCGATTCCCGCACGGCCTGGATCACCTTGTTGAGTGGAATTTTGTGATACCGAAGCTGATCGGGATCGACCTCAATCTGGTACTGCTTCACGTAACCACCGATCGAGGCGACTTCCGCGACGCCATCAACCGATTGCAAAGCGTATTTCACAAAGAAATCCTGTTTCGAACGAAGTTCCGCCAAATCCATCCCGGCAGGCGGTTCAAGCACGTAATAGTAAATCTGCCCGAGCGCGGTCGCATCCGGTGCCAAAACCGGCGTCACATCTTCAGGCAAATCCGTCACGGTTGTCAGCTGTTCTGCTACACGCGAACGCGCCCAGTAAAAATCGACATCGTCATCGAATGTCACCTGCACGAAACTGAAGCCGAACATGCTTTTGCCCCGCACACTTTTCGAACCGGGCACCGCTTGCAAGGAAATCGAAAGCGGATAGGTGATCTGGTCTTCAATATCCTTGGGGGATCGCCCTAGCCATTCGGTCAGAACAATCACCTGGTTTTCGCCGACATTCGGAATCGCATCGAGAGGTACTTTTTTGGTCGAGTACCAACCGTACGCAATCAGGCCGGCTGAAAATATCAGAACGAGTAACCGTTCCTGAATACAAAAATCGAGGATCTTCCTGATCATTTCACGCTCCCCTGTTGAGGCAATATTGCCAGATATTTAACCGGATTGGCAAGTAAATCTTCCCGACAACCTTCACAGCAGATAAAGACTTTCCGTCCTTTGACATTGACCGCAATCGGCGTTCCCATCGAACCGAGTGGCATTTCTGCAACCGGGCAGATGCGCTGTTTTTTCGCCAGCTTGCGATCATTCGCAGAAAGTTTTTCGAGAGCCCGGGCGATCTTCGTCTGTTCTTCCTGTGAAGCCGGACCAGGCTGAGGCACCGGCACTTTCATCAGCGGAGCGTCGAACGACGGAACCTGCAATTGCGGAACATCCAGACTTTTCTTTTCCGATTGCCTGTTTGAATGGTTCTCCAATACCGCCAGGTATTTGTCAGGATCATCGAGCAACCGTTTTTTACATCCCATGCAGCAAATATAAACCGGTTTTCCGTTGACATCGATTTTCTTGGGTGTTCCCATCGAACCGAGCATCATTTTTGTCACCGGGCAAATTTTCTGGGCTTTGACCAACTCCTGTTCCGCTTCCGGAAGCGAAGCGATTGCTTCCAGTTCTTTTTCCGAGAACTCGTTTTTCTGCTCCAATGGGATCGCACGGGAAGGGTCGATCAACGACGGATTACCTGCCAGTTGCATTTGTGAATCGATCAGGAAATTCCCGCGAATGGCGACCTTTTCGCCCTCTTTCAAACCGCTCATAATAACGATATCGTTTCCACAGGCTGGCCCGAGAACAACAGGGCGAATCTCAAAACGCCCCGGTTCTGTTTCAACGTAAATCACGCTGTTGCTGCCTGCCATCAGCACGGCATCACGTGGCACAACCAGGGTTTTGTCACTTGTTTGAGGTGAAGCGGTAAAGCCATAATTCGAGGCGGGAACCAAATCGATACCACACAACGGGCATTTGCCGGGGGCATCTGCGATAATATGCGGATGGCGGGGGCTGATCCATTTATTCGCCAATTCCGCATCGTAAATCTTGAGCGGCCCCTTCCCGTTTCCGGTAATCGGAACCGTGATTTTCGCCTTGGCGTAATCGCCGATCTTCAACAATCCCTTTTCATTCGGAATCACCACTCGCACGCCAACAGTGCGGGTTTTCGGGTCTACTTCAGGATCGATAAACGCAACACGTCCTGCGAACTGTTGCCCCGGATAGGATTGAATCGTCGTTTCCACCCGCTGCCCATATTGCACCGCGGCGGCATCAGCGGGAAACAGTTCAAGCATCACCCAAACCGTAGAAAGATCTGCCAGTTTGTAGATTGGTTGTCCTTCTTTAACATACTCCCCTTCCACGGCGTATTTTTCGATGACGGTTCCACTGATCGGGGCACACAAGTGCATTCGGCTATTGGCCTGTTTTGTTTTTTCCAATTCCTCAATTTGTGATCGCGTCATGCCCAGTTCAACCAAGCGCTCACGGGCACTCTCCAACAAATCCTGATTGGACCTCGTCACTCGAAGCAGTGTAGACCCCTTGCTCTTGTTGTGTGCTCCCATCGCAAGCAGCAATTCAACCTGCGAGGAATACAACTTGGGCGAATAGATCAGTGCTAAATGATCATCCTTTTTCACGACCACGCCTGTGTAATCGGCGTACAGTTTTTCGATACGCCCATCGACATAAGCCGAGATCGTTTTCAACGCCCCCTCATCGTAATCGAGCCGCCCTATTGCCTGGATTTCACGAGACATCGCCATCGAGCGAACTGGAGCGGTTTGAATGTTGATAACCCGCCGGGCGGCTGGGTCGATCTGCACCGATTGGGTATCCGCATTTCCGCTTTCGGTCGCCGGAACCAGCTCCATCGCACAGACAGGACATCGCCCCGGTTCGGACTGGGGGGGCGTACACATCATCGGGCAAATATACCGCGTGTTCCCGCCGCCTCCGGAAGCATGGGAACCCCCAGCGCTTCCTCCTGAGGAAATGAACCCGAACTGTTGCAACAGCCCCAATCCCACAATCAGCATCGCCGTACATGCCAGATAGAGCAAGGGTTGAATCACCAGACTCACATATAAAGGCTTCTGCTTTCCTGTTTCAAAATCGTTTTTGTACTTTGAAACAGGGTCTGTTTTCACATCAGGCGCTTCTGGTTTTTCAGGACTCATTTCCTGAACGGCATCTACGGCTTCAGGCAAATCAATCGCTTCTTCAGCGATCTCTTTTACATTATTTTGTTGACCATCCATTGCAATAACACCTTATGTTACTAATGGTAATTTTTTGCGAACGGCTCGCAAATTTCAGAATATTTCAGTTCGACAATGGCTGTCAGAATGAACTCGATGAACTAGCTGTGCCGGGCAATAAGGGTAAAGTTGATACAATTTCGTTTCTGGAGCCCCGCCCGCTACCGGGTACGTCGTGGCGCACCTGGCGATAATCTTCCCTCGCCTGCGTTTCGAGCTTTTACTCAATCCGCACGAGATCGCCTCTGATGCAACCAGGTCTGTTCAACCCGTTCACGACCGAGGAAAAAAACGCGGCAGGGCATTCGATACTCCCGAGCGGTATCGAATAACGGACAGAGCGCGCACAACACCACGAAAAGGTGACAGCTTTCTTGCAATAACAAAGCAGGTTCACTCAATACGCCAATGTGAGCGCACCGATCAAGCTAAGTGATCCAACAGCACAGGATCGCGCGACGGCGAGAGGCACATCGCAAAGCGGAAAGCGGCGAATGTTCAGCATGACCAGCTTGAAACTCGTCATTATCAGCGGGTAGTTCCATTTTCAGAACAACCGAACGCTGGTGATCAAGACGGTTCTCATCGGTCGGAGAACTTGATGGCACAGCCGGTGTTTGCGGGGTTGAACAACCACACGTGCAAACCGCTACCGGACTGGCTTCGTCTCCACAACAGCAGCAACTTTCTGATATGGCACCAGAATGATCGCAACAGCAGCAACCACAACAGACGGCAGGTGTTCCCACAGGACAACTGTTCGCAAAACTCCCACTCATATCAAACAGCAAGGCTGCGATAAGCGAGAAAATGAACAGATAATGTGGAACAGACCGTTTCATAAATAAATGCTGAACTTGTATGCACGCCAGCCTCTATGTGGCAGCAACGCCGGGATACGCCTGGAGTAAACGCTATTGAACCATGCTTGCGCTGCCCACTTGAAACTCTACAAGGAACTCCATAAATGGACATCGACCATCCGAAGGCAACTCCTTTAGCGGCATTCTTCTCTTTCTTTCTGGCTGTGTCAAGATGGTTATTCAGAATATCGGCACCTCGGCACCGGGAACGGATTGCCTTGCTCCGTTTGAGCTTCTTTTCTCTACCAGTCTCTTCAAAAATTTACTACCTGTTAAAAAACAGGAGGCAAAACGAAACTTTTTCTGTGTTGGCGGTGTTTATAGTCACGGGCGTGGGGCTTGATGCGTCTGTTTGGTTGACATGAGGCCCTATATCGTGTTTCACGCCGTTATGCCGGTAATTCAGGATATATTGAGGACAAGATATGTGTCACTGCATCAGACAATGGAAGTGGTTCGGTCTGCTTGGTTTTTTGGTAATTGTGGCATCATCCCCTGCGATAGCGGGTTCGAACATGAGTTACCGCAACCATGTTGCGGTTGCGCAGCAGGTTGATCAATTGATCGAACAAAACATCAAGGAAAAGGGGCAGCCGATCGCCAAAGCGGCCAGTGAGGAAGATTTCCTGCGTCGTTTGAGTCTTGATTTGGTGGGACGCATCCCTTCCGTCAGTGAAATGACACTGTACAGCCTTGATCCAGACCCGCTGAAACGCGACAAGCAGATTCAGAAGCTGATCGATTCGGATGACTTTGCCTACAACTGGGCGACCTATTGGAACGACGTTTTGTATTCCCGCGCGACCGATTCCCGGGCAGGCCGCTTGCAATCGCGAGATTTCATTAACTGGATGAAGGAAAACATTAAAGCGAACAAGCCGTGGGATGAAGTCGCAACCGAGTTGATTACGGCCATCGGTGATGTCAACGGAAATGGTGCCACGGCTCTGATTTTCGCACACCAGGGTGAGCCCAAGGAGATCACCGCAGAGGTGACACGCATTTTTCTGGGGATACAGATCCAGTGTGCCAACTGTCACGATCATCCGACCGACACATGGACTCGCGAGCAGTTCCACCAGATGGCTGCCTTTTTTCCACGAGTCGCGATTCGTCGGAACAGAATGAAAGGATTCAACAATTTCGAGGTCGTTTCAATCGACAAGGAACGTAAAAGTAACGCACAGGATATTC
>JALWSL010000379.1:0-602 GCA_027080405.1 Planctomycetaceae bacterium | reverse complement strand
ACTGGTGCGTACCCTCGACAAGAACGGCGACAAGAAGATTAGCCGGGATGAAGTTCAGGGAAAAGGACGTTTAACACGGTTGTTCGGTCGTTTTCTTGAATTGGGTGACAAGAATGGCGACCAGGCCTTGACCGCCGAGGAAATTCAGGGGATACCGCTACCTGGCGGCAATCGTAGGGCCTCCACTGAATATTATATGCCGGATTTGCAGAATCCGACAGCAAGAGGAACACTGATGCAACCCGCCTTCTTCCTTCATGAGGAAAAAGTTCCTTCCGGGTTGAAGGATGCCGAGAGAAGAGCCCTGCTGGCGAAGTATGTAACCGACCCGGATAATCCCTGGTTTGCCAAGGCGTTTGTCAATCGTATCTGGTCGGAAATGCTTGGTCGCGGTTTTTACTCGCCGGTTGATGACATGGGGCCGCTTCGTGATGCCGAACATGAGCAGGCGATCGAACTGCTGAGCAAGGCTTTCACTCAGAATGGATACGACACCAAATGGCTTTTCCGCACGATTGCCAATACGGCTGCTTACCAGCGAAGTATCGTTGCTCCTTCAAAACAGACCGATGTTGACGAACCGGTTGCCTTTGCCTGTGCGA
>JALWSL010000378.1:5383-5725 GCA_027080405.1 Planctomycetaceae bacterium | reverse complement strand
GTTCAGAATCGCGCGATCGACCGGTTTCCGTATGATGCCATAACCGCCGACGTTTTCGTAAATCTGATCACCCGAAAAGAAAAGCAGATCGGGATTTTGGTAACTCACCGTTTTGACGATTTCCAGATTGGGGAATCCGTAATCGGTATTCCCGGTGAAACCCGCCACTGCCAAATCGTGATCAACGGGATCCCTGCGGATTGTGCCTTCGTACCGATCGATAACTCTCGAGCCAGATCCATTTTTCGAAATCAGGCGTAACTGATAAGGCACGTTCCTCTGTTTGGGCCACTGGCGAATCCTGATGGTTGCACTGCGGGATGCGGCGTCTATTTTTGCGGG
>JALWSL010000378.1:0-5373 GCA_027080405.1 Planctomycetaceae bacterium | reverse complement strand
CTGACCGCACTGTTTCCAATCGTCTCCCCTTTTGCAATGAAGTTCGACGCGGTAATCCTGCAGATTGGCGATCGGGGGAAGTTGTGCCGTGATTTTCAGCACGTGTCCGTCAACCTCACGTGAATCGCTAAGCGTGTGCATTGCCCAGAGAATGGGGCCAAACGCACGGGAGGCATCAACAGAAAACTTGTCACCTGAAATCGTCCAGTTGTCAAACCAGAACCTGGAGCCAGTTTTTTTCTTCTGCAGGGATCGTAACGGATTGTGAAGCAGCGCGACATTCCCATAAAGCTGGCCGGTTGGAGGAGTCAACTTCAGTGGGGGAGCCAGCGGTTTGTTGTCAACCGGATCGAACGCCTGCAAGGATAACGTCCCCTGTTTCTGTTGGTCGTTTACATTCCCTTTCAAAAGCAGACGCACTCCGGAATCACTCCACTTGCAATCCAGTTTTTCGCGTTTGGGGCCCAGAAAAAGAACACCATCAGATTGCAAACCGCATTCGATTCTTTTTCCCCTCAAACAGCGAGCGCGGTAATCATCAATTTCATCCTGAATACCGATCGCAAACCCCGCTGCCCCATTCTTTTTTTTCGGGGTCATCAGGCCAACTGTTACCTCCAATTCAAATGAACCTGACCGGCGAGCAAGTTCGTACGTTAAAAGATGGATGTTTCGGTTGGCCGCACCGCTGAGACATTCGATCCGTCCCCCTTTGACTCGCCAATCCTCCATCGGATTCGCCCAGAGTTCCTTTCCGAGCCAGACCTGATCCGCAGTCTGATCCCAATCAATCACCTTCCGGGCATCTGTTTCCCCTGCTGCAACCAGATGTGGTGAAAGAAGTTGTATAAACAGACCGAGAAAGAGGGAGAAGATGAAGCTTCGCATAGAGATAACCTTTTTCAACCGGTTCGGCCGGAACAGTCCCCTGTCATGTCCCGAAACTGGAAAAGCCCCCGACGTCACCAGATCCGCTGCCGCTCCTTGCATCTGATGTCACCTTTTCCTTTTGGATAGTATCTGTCTGGGTTGTGTCTGCCGCAGTTCGGCTTGTCGTATCGGAATCCCCTTTGAACCGCGTAGGAACAGTCTCAGTGGGAATCTCCACTCCCCCTTCCCTAATGTGGCGAACCGGATCAAAGATCGCAAGTATGAACCCCGAAAACCAGAAAAGAACAAGATAGAGAAGATAGGCAATATTTTCAGATTTTGCCAGTTTTGTGGCTGTTACCGGTCTAAACGGTTGGAATGGTTAAATCACGTGAGATGGAATTGATCTTCGCCAGAAGCCGTGGTCGATGATTGAACCTGAATGATGTTCCAATTGTAAGGATTGTAGCAATTCGAATGATCATTCTTGTTTCAAAGGTGAAACAAGTCACCAGTGACGGACCAAATTTCCTGTCAATAACTTGAAAAGAGATTTTCTGGCATTGCCAGGAGCGTAAGGAACAGATCATGTCTGGATTAAGAAAACTGTTACTTGGTGGAGCAGTTTGTTGTCTGATTGCTTCTTTAACGATCCCGCTCCCTTCCGGTAACGGGACTGACAGCCAATCGGATCTTCTGGCGGGAGTTGGCCCGAAATTCCGTAAACCGTGGTTGAAAAAAAGATCCAGCTCGAAGAAGAAGGTGAAATCGTATCCCGTTCCTGACGAAAATCAGCCATCGAAGTTTCGACCAGAGCCGGATTCGATGCCCGAACTGGATTTACTGACGCAGCCGGCTGAATCGGTTGAATTGCCTGCTCCGAAATCAGTGATGCAGGAATTACAGGAACTTTACGAACAGAACGGGCAACAGGCTCCGGATATGACACAGTTTCATCCGCAGCCACGGCAGCAGCAAAGCGGGACAAAACCACACAAAAAGAGGAAGAATATCTTCAGCCGCTTCTATGAAAAATTGACCGGAAAATTCAAATCCCATCCGGCTTCAGAGGTGCCTCCCGCTTACGAACCGGAAGGCTTGCCCGACTGGGATCAATCCAATACTCCCTCGGCTGAGGACATTGCCTCTTCACCTTCAATGCAGGAGTTGCCGGAACCGACTGAACCGGTCGATATCATTATTCCCCCTCAGCCGCAACCCAACTTTTTGCCGGGTCTGAATGTGAGCGATGTTGATGAGATCAAGCCCGCCATCACCGAGGGGGTCGATACCGTCGACGCTGATGATCCTTTCCCTCTGCCACCATTGCCCAGCGAAGTTGGTGTTCCTGCTTCAACAATCGAGGCGAACAGGCCAGAACTTGCTCAGTCGCCAGATGATGCAACGAATCATGGGGATGCAGAAGAAAGTTCGTCTGATGTCTTTCTTCCGCTTCCGGGTGTCGAATCAGAAGAAACAGTCTCTGCTGAGTCTGACCAATCAATGGAACAGTTCAGTGAACCGGTTCAAAAGGCGACCCGGCGGGAATTGAACGAAGACTCTTCGGTTAACCTGGCCAACACGAATAACCTGGCCAACACGAATAACCTGGCCAACACGAATAACCTGGCCAACACGAATAACCTGGCCAACACGAATAACCTGGCCAACACGAATCAACTGAGTAGTCCGACGCATCAAACCCTGCCTGCCGATCAAACAGGCAAACTGCCTCCCGCTCCTTCCGCGGTAGGGACATTCTCTGCCAAACCGGAAACAACGGTCATCACCAGGGTCCCCACCACCTATCAGGGGTGGAGAAGTCGTGATGGTCAACCATTGCCGCTTGAACCGAACACGTTTAACGCTCCTGTGGAGGCCCGACCTGCTACACCGCACAATCCGGCTATCGTTCACAAAGAAGCTGCCTCCGAGAAATATCGACGCATTGCAGAACGGGGCGATCGTACCGGATTCAAGGGGTTTTGCCCTGTCGTCCTCAGGGATAGTCTGGAACTGGTCGATGCCTCTCCCGCGTTTCGTATCGAGTATGAAGGGGCGATCTACTATTTCTCTTCAGCTGATGCGATGGAAAAATTCCAGGCATCGCCGGTGCGATATGCTCCCGCCCGGGGAGGGATCGATCTGGTCAGGTATGCCGCCGAGGGAGTCGAAGAATTGGGACGGCTCGATTACGCTGTATGGTACCACGATCGTCTGTATCTCTTTGCCACGCAGCAGGCAATGGAGCAATTCAAATCCGCCCCGGAGAATTATCTTCTGGAAAACTGACCTTTGTCAAACAACAGAAAAAGAGATGCTCTAGGAGCCACACGAAACAAAAGTGTGGCTCTTTTTTTATTGGCGATTTTTTTATTGAAAGGCCGAGTCTCTGCCCCGGTCGCTGTGGCAGACAGTTCTGCTCCGGTAAAATACAATCAATGAGATCGATATCTGGAACGAAGCGACCTTTCCCCATGAAAATTCCGGAAAAATGACAAATTACCAAGACGAACAAACAAGCGGCCAGCCCACTCGTATCTTTCGTTTGGGCTGTTTTGCCTTGTCCTTGATTGTATTAATCGTCATCTGTCTCTGGCCGCCAATTGATGGACTTTCCCCGGAAGGAAAGCGACTGGCGGCAGTTGGGGTGATGATGGCCATTCTCTGGGCGACCCAATCGCTCCCTCTGGCCGTCACGAGTCTGATCCCGCTTGTTGCCTTTCCTCTCCTGGCGATCCAACCGGCCCATCTGGTCAGCAAAGCGTATATGAGTTCGGTCATCCTGTTGTTTTTCGCCGGGTTTGCGATTGCACTTGGTGTAGAGCGTTGGGGACTGCATCGCCGACTGGCTTTGCTCTGTCTGCTCGCAACAGGAACCGGCCCAAAGCGAATTATTCTCGGCTTCATGCTGGCAACGGCCCTGCTTTCGATGTGGATCAGCAATACCGCGGCTACCCTGTTGATGCTGCCGATTGCCCTGGCTGTCATCAATTCTCTCTCGCATCCGGAAGAACAGCAGAATCATCGCGAAAACAGCGTTGCAATTGAACCGGCAGATATTTCCCATTTCGCCGCTGCCCTATTATTGGGCATCGCCTACTCCGCCAGCATCGGTGGATTGAGTACGTTGATCGGCACACCAACCAACGCCGTCTATGCGGGATTCTGGTCGGAATCAGGAGCTTCGCCCCAGGAACTGCAGCGTTATTCGGTCACCTCCGGCCAGTGGATTCTGATGTTTTTGCCCGTCTCGGTTTCACTTTTTCTCGCAACGTGGATTCTGGTCTGTCTGCCCATCTGGAGGGGAGTGAATTTCAATGGTCAGGCAAGATCCATCATCGCCCAACGGTATCGGGCATTGGGCAAACTTCAGGGAGGCGAACGGTGGATGCTATTCATCTTTCTGCTTACCGCTCTGCTGTGGGTTTCACGGGCCAGTGTCGAAATCGGCAACCATGTCATTCCCGGCTGGGAAAGCGGTTTGACATCACTGATCCAATCATTCGACCCCGCCTTCAATTATCAGGGACTGCTACACGATTCCACCGCCGGGCTGGCCATGGTGCTGTTGATGTTCCTGATTCCCGTGCGCAACAGGCAGACAGATCGTTTTGAATATCTCATCGACTGGGAAACAATCGAAAAGAAGACGCCTTGGGGCATTTTGCTCCTTTTTGGAGGGGGTTTCGCCATCGCAGGAGCCTGCACATCGACCGGTTTGTCGATCTGGATTGGCGAAACCCTGGCAAAGAAAATTGAACCGCTGGGAAATACGATGCAAATTTTTTCCGTCACCACGCTGGTGATTTATTTGACAGAGTTCACCTCGAATACCGCGACCATCAACACCTTGCTGCCGGTTTTGAAAGAAACGGCGGTTGCGCTGTCGCTCGATCCTCGCAAGTTGATGCTCCCGGCAACCATTGCAGCCAGTTGCGCGTTCATGCTTCCGATCGCCACACCCCCCAACGCGATCGTCTTCAGCTCCAATCGCCTCAGCATCTGGCGAATGATACGAACCGGGTTCTGGCTGAATATCATCGGTATTTTCATTGTCACATTGATCACCCTGAACTGGTCATTGCAGATAGGCCAGATCTACGAAGCGACCAAATGAATGGCCCGATCACCCAGCGACACAGCTTGCCAGGCAAAACAGGGCTTATTCAGCGACAGAGGGTAACACAGCGTGCAGCGGAATCAAATCTTTCTGCTTGATCGCTCTTCTATCACGTCGCATGCGGACAACAGCCAGAAACCAAACAGGCAAGACGATTGGAACGATTCGCTATCGACGGCCGGTTACGGACAACCGCTCCCGGAAAGCTTCTATCTGATTTCAAAAACAGCGAGCACCGGGAAATGATCGGAGTACCCAATGCGGTCTCTGTAATCGTCCAACGGTAGTTCAAGGTTGACGCCACCGACTCGTCGCCGATTGATCATGTAGCCGGGACGAACTACCGATGTTTTCTTCCATCGGATTTTTGAACCTGATTT
>JALWSL010000377.1 GCA_027080405.1 Planctomycetaceae bacterium | reverse complement strand
CTGTTGCAGGGATCGTTGCGGGAACCGCGCAATTTTTTGCAGGAGCAGGAAGTAGGTGAAAAACATTTTTCGGAACATTTTCAACCCGCTTCCCTGCAAATGATTTTCGAGTGGGACAGCTTGCCGATAGAGTTCGGATGTGCGCTCGATCTGAAATCGGATGAAGTCTTCAAAGGACTCTGGAGGCTGGCAGTTGGCAAAATCCGCGATCGAACATTGGAAACGCTGCATCTCGTCGGCGGGAAGATAGCAACGGTTGTTGCGGGCATCTTCGTGCAGGTCTCTCAGTATGTTGGTCAGTTGAAAAGCCTCTCCACAGGTCACCGCGAGCGATCGGGTTTGGGAAAGATCGGCCCCCCAGATCGATTGGCAACACAGACCGACGGTTCCAGCAACGTGATAGCAATACTGTCGAAGTTCCGAATAGTTCTGGAAAGAAAGCGGATGCAGATCGCGTTTCACCCCTTCAACCACATCCAAAAGCCATTGCGGATCGATCTGAAACTGATGGACAACGTCGCATAAAGCGGGGAACAGGGGATGATCGGTTTCCTGACCGACGATCGCCTTTTGAAGTTCGAGCTTCCAATTTTGCACGTTTTCCATCCGTTGTTGCAATTCCGATTCATCTGTAACAGGAACTGACAACGGGGCATCGGCTATGTCGTCCGTCAGCTTCATAAAAGCGTAGAGAACGCACATGGCCCGATACATCTGCCTGGGTAGAGTAAGGAAAGCAAGATAGAAACTGCTTCGTGATCGACGCGTTAACCGTACTGCGTACCGATAGGCTGCTTTTTTCGCAGGCGATGACGCGACTGGCAAGGTCTAATCTTCCCGACGACGAGAGGGACGTTTTTTTGAAGAACTGCGTGCTCTCCCACGTCGACCTGATCCGCCACCGCGGGAACGTCCCTTGTTCGGATCGCTATCCCGTCGTCTGACAATCATTTCAATTGCCTCGACCCAAGTGGGAATATTCTTGTATGCCTGACGCGATTGAGCCTGCTCACGTTTCTGTTCGGATGATTCCAGATCAGTCTCGGCAGCGACCCCGCTTTGATTGCCCGAATCGCTTCGGTTGCCTGAGGAACGGGAAGACCGCTTCCTTCGACGCTTCTTGCCCTCACCGGACGTCTCCCGCCCGGAATCATCTGAGGGGGCTTCGTCGGAACTGGTGTCCGCAGGAACGGACAGAACCTCTTCGTCGTCCTCTGCCTCCCAAAGTCGGTCGATATCTTCCGGGGCGATTTCCTTTTCTTCCCGTGATGAATCCGACTGAGTGGCCGGTTCGTTTTTTCGTGAACGGGAAGAACGTCTGCGTCGACGCCTGGCCCGTCTGGGACGAGACTCCCGTTCCGCTTCCTCTTGAGACTCCACTTCACCGGCTACAAAATCGGTTTCTTCCGGAGCTTCAGTTTTTTGTCGCTCACGAGATCGCCTTGACGACCCCCTTCTTTTATCTTCGCGGACTGGACGGGAATCGTCCCCATCCCAGCCCTTCAATGAATCCCAGAATCCATCATCGTCGTCGGCTGTTTGACGGACAGTCTTCCCGGATGTCACATCTTCAGGCTCATCCTCGTCCAGTTGTGCCGATTCAACCGGTTTTTTCCGACCGGCCTTTCCGGAACCTCTTTTTTTATATTGGGATTTTCTTTCGGAAGCCGCTTCTTCGCTCTTTTCCTCGTCAGCTTCAAAGTCAAAGGCATCTCCGGCATCCTCAACTTCGAGGCTCTCTTCAATCTCTACTTCCTCTTTGAGAACGGATGCCGTTGGCTCGGACGACTCTGCAGTGTCGTCGTCGATATCGTCATCGTCCAAATCATCGATACCGAAGCCGAATGGATCCTCGTCATCAAAGGAAGCGCGACTGAAAGCCTTTTCTGTAGCGCGGGCTGAACGATCCTCATCAACCGAATCGTCTTCATCTGACAACTCGGCATCTACTGAAACCGGCTCTGTCTGCCCGGCCTCTTCAGGCTCGTCATTCGGTTCGTCGGCTTCCTCGAAAGCGACGGCTTCTTCCTCTGTTTCCTCCTCATCGAAGGAAAGCTCATCCTCGCTGATCGAAACAGGCTCATCCTGAGGTGTTTGAGCTTCCTCTTTGGCCTGCTCGGCTTCGGCCTCCTCGACGGGGTTCAGTTGCTCCACGACATCGGCGACCGAGTCGATATCAATCTCGTCAAGATTTTCCTGGCCATCAAACTGCACACCAAACAGGTTCTCTGTTATCGATTTCCAGGATTCGGCCAACTTCGATTTTTTTGGGGGATCAATATCATTCATAGCGAGGCAGAGTACCGTTTTTTGCCCGTTTTTTCAAGACAAACGGGCAAAATCGGGTATTTCGACATGAAACAGAAGCGGAGATCACTCCATCTCGCCGGGGCTTCCTGTTTGGGAAAGATTTCAGGGGCCCGCGCAGAATGGATGGCGTCTCATTCTGCTATCTTTCCGCGTTTATCACCTGTAAAACGTACCAATCTGAAACAAGGGCCAAAATCGTCAGCAGCAGCCCGATAATCAGCAGCCAGGAAAAGGGGTTGTCGAGTTGAATTCCTGAGGCGGAACCGGAAAGCGAGGGAGCTTTCGTTCCCGGCTTCAGAGAGAGCAGGTTTGATTCATCCCGATCAAAAAAGTTGACTGCGAACTTGCCAAGCAGTTCGTCGCCATCCTGCACGGTGTAGATTCCGATCGAATCGCGCGGAGGAATTTCTACACTGGCCATGCGGAGAAGAGTTTTTTTCTGTTGCTCGTGAATCAGGATCAGCTTTCTCTCTTTTTCCAGAGAATCGGGGGCAAGGCTGAACGAAATGGATTCTTCCAGATGGTAATTCCAGCGCCGAAAACCGGGCAGGCTGTCCCGGCATTGTTCGATCAGATTTGTCCAGAAAATGGGCCAGTCAGGGGAATCCGTCAAGTTTGAAGCGGCCAAATCGATATTCAGTATGTAACTGTTTGCCGCAGTGCCGCTACGTTGTCCGAATAATACGGATTTGGCGGTACTGATAACCGGAATCGTGGCCGCCGGTATTTTTTGAACGCCTCCCCAGATCACTCCCCCCAAAACGATGCCATCCATCAGCGCATGTCGCTTCTCGATCAGGTACGGGCCAAGCACCGACTTTGCCTGCGCGATCGCTTCGGAAGAAGAATTGACCGGGCCGATCCCGATCCACCATAAACCTCGTCTGCTTACCGGTTGATCGGTCGCCGGTGCGATCACCAGGTTTGCATCGGTAACATCCCCCAACTGAATATCGGGTATCACTCCGAGAATTCTTTTAACATCCTCAAACGCACTGTGGGACGAAGGCAGTGTGACGGCGACAGTGACCGTACGGACATGCGGTTCAACCAGAGTAATTTCGTTATCGATTTCCAGCGGATCACCGGGAGTTTCGGCCAGCAAGGTGATTTCACCCATTCCGCCGGGAATTTTCCATTGCATCGATTTTTCAATTCCGGCTTCGAGAGAAATCGATTCATCCACGACTTTTTTTTCCTTGGCAATTCCAGTCACTTTCGTCGTAACGGGAGATTTTCCCAGATTGGCGATTCTGACGAAAACGGTGCCTTCCCCGGTTTGAGAATCATAAAGCCATCGGGCGGCTGTGATTGCCACATTGTCGAGCTTTCTTCCGAACGAATGGAGACTCATTCGGGCAGGTGTCATCTGCTCCTTGGGGGGCAGTTGATCGGTAAGAAAAACAAAATCCGCTTCCTGAGATGCTAATTGCGCTCCGAGATCCCAGGTGGCATCGAATGGATGTCGGGGAGAACCCGGTTTCCAGTCGGCAATTGCTGAGGAGACCTCCTCCCAACCGGTTCGCGGGCCTGCAATCAGGGTTGGCCTATGTCCCGTCGTTAAAACGGAATAGACGGCATCCCGCCCCATCTTTTCATGTTGCTGCTCGAGCCACTCAATCGCGCGATCACGTGCTGATTCCCCTGTCTCCGGAATGTGAGCCATCATGGACGCCGAGTCATCAAGAACGACCACCAAATGAGGGCGCGTTGTGACTGACGCATCGCGCGGATCGGCCAGCAGAAGTGATATCAGTAAAGCGGCCAGAAGTTCCAGCAGTAACGAACGTGTAATCGGGAGTTGTTCTTTTTTCCGTCCGGGGGTATCCTTGCGGGTGTCCAGCGTCCACAAATGCAGGCCCGCTACTTCCAGTGGAGGGAAACGCCGGTGAAACATGTGGATATAACCGATGATCGGCAGTGCCAACAGGCCCAACAGTCCCCAGGGATTTGCAAAGTACATACTGTCTCGTATCGTAAAGGAAACCGATTCAAGAAACGAAAAACCGATTCGTCGATGTCTGTTTCAGTCCATCTGTCGATGTTTGCGGAATTATGTGGGCGGGGGAGGCATGTGCGAGCCCGGTACAATGCCGAGTCAGCGCGATGCTGGATCAGCACGACAACACAGACATCCCCGCATCCCCCCATGAACCCTAATGAAACAGTGTATCCTAACTTTTGAACGGATCGCAAACAAAATGACGAGAAACCGATTCTGAGTGTCAGGTTTTGTAATATCAGGTATTCGCAAGACGAAGGTTTCATGAAAAACAGGTTTTGATCACACCATGCAGGAGATACCCTGGGAAATCAGACCCGCCCGCAATCCTCAGGAGCAGAAACAGGCACTCTCCCTGATGATTTTGGAAAACGACCCGGAGGCGAAAGAACGCGAACTCGAGAATATTTTCGACGCTGTCCGGGAAGGACAACTCGATTTGACCCACTTGCTGATTGCCACAACCGGGCAGAATATCCTGGCGGCGCAGTTGATGGTTGCCCAACAGGACAAGACGGCCATTCTTTGGCCAACCGCCCTCGATCCTGCCTTCCCGGGCGAAGCTCCAAACAACCCTCATCTGCTTGAATCGATACAAGAGACCTTGTTGAAAAAAGCGATCCTGCTGGCCAAAAAGGAAGCTTGTGTCCAAATTCAAACAACCGTCGAACAGAATGATATAACCAGATCGGCGTTTTACGAAAGAAACGGCCTGCCCGCCGTTGGCGAACTTCTTTACATGCAGCGTCCCGGTTCGCCTTTCTCTCCAGCAGACAACGCTCATGAATCCACAACCAATCTGGAACAAACCGGAGACCGGCTGAAACTGGTTTCTGTTACTGAAGGAATCTCCGATGAATTTCTGGGAGAATTACTGCAAGGAACGTATATCGATTCAGCCGATTTCCCCGAACTTCAGCACAATCGCGATGCAGCGCGTTCCCTGCTGACCCATCGACTGCAAGGAGAGTATCATCCCGAGCACTGGTTTGTTATCAAACAGGATGAAACGGCTGCTGGTGTGCTCTTTTATTCCTGGCATCCAGACATGGAACAATGGGAGTTGACGTATTTGGGAATCCTCCCCGAGTTTCGAGGAAAAGGGATTGCAGGAAAAGCGATCGGCAAAAGCTTCCAGAATTCTTCCCGCGAAAACAGCCCCGTGTTTCTGGGCGTTGATTCCAGAAACTCTTGTGCAATAAAGGTTTATGAATCACACGGATTTGTTGTGCTTTCCCGCCAGAAGGTGCATGTCCTGCTCACGGGATGACCGGATGAGTCTTTTTTGGTTCTGCTTTGGTCTCGAAAAAGCTGACGGCCTCAAATAGCGGCCCTGATCAGGAAACATGTTATGCACAAAAAAATAAAGTCTACTGCAGCAACCGGAATTGATGCAATCTGTTTCCGTTCAAGGGCTT
>JALWSL010000376.1:302-5736 GCA_027080405.1 Planctomycetaceae bacterium | reverse complement strand
GGTGTTTGAGAATCTGAAAAAAAAGACCAGGGTCGATAATTACCTGACCAACATTTCCTCCGGGGGAAACAAGACGACTCAAACAGGAAACTATGCCAACAGAATCCAGCAGGCCGGAACAACTCTTCCCGGTAAAAGCAAAAGCGGGATCAGGCAGACCGGGGCAACCGCACCGGCAACGAGGTAACAAACAACGGTTACAACGAAACTCTCGTCTCCTTTGGTGAAAGGGTCTGTCCAGTGTTGGGCAGATCCTTTTTTCATCGGTTGTCATCCGCCTGCTGTCATCCGTTTGCGGTCGCGTCCGTTGCGGTTGTGCTTACTCGACAACCCAGGTGTCGCCACTGTGGAACAGTTTTTCGAGATCACCCCGACCCTGTTTTTCGGTCACTTCCCTGACCTGCTCATTCACAAGCTCATCGTAAGTGGGACGTTCGACCGCCCGGAATACTCCCATCGGCTCGGGACTATCGGGATATCGCATCTGGGAAAGTAGAAAGGCGAGGCTCGGATCGTCCGCTTTTTCGTCGTGGAACAGCAAATCGTCTTCTTCAATGCCCTTCCCCAGTTCGACAACTTCCGGCTGGTTCAGGTGATTCAGACGAATCCCCTTGTTCTTGTCCTTGCCGAAGATGAGCGGTTTGCCATGTTCCAGATAGATGCAGTTTTCCTGCTTCTGATCCTTTTTCGATGCAAATTCAAAGGCACCGGTGTTGAAGACGTTGCAGTCCTGATACACCTCGACAATAGCCGTTCCCTTATGATGGGCGGCACGTTCCAGAACCATGCAAAGGTGTTTGATATCGACATCAACCGAACGGGCGACGAAACTCGCTCTGGCCCCCAAGGCGACGGAAATGGGTGTCAGCGGGGCATCGACAGAACCGTAAGGCGTGCTCTTGGTTTTCTTCCCTTCCGGACTCGTGGGCGAATACTGCCCTTTGGTCAATCCGTAAATCTGATTGTTGAACAGAATCACTTTCAGGTCGACATTTCTGCGGATCATGTGCATAAAATGATTCCCGCCGATGGAAAGCGAATCGCCATCCCCGGTGATCACCCACACCTGCAGTTCAGGGCGTGTCACTTTCAACCCGGTCGCAACCGCAGGGGCACGGCCATGAATACTGTGCATGCCATACGTGTTCATGTAATACGGGAAGCGGCTTGAACAGCCGATGCCAGAGATAAACGCGAAGTTCTCTTTCGGAATGCCAAGTGTTGGCAAAACTTTCTTCACTTGCGCCAAAATCGAATAGTCTCCACATCGCGGACACCACCGTACTTCCTGATCGCTGGCAAAATCTTTCGGTTTCAAAACGGGAAGTTCAATACTTGCACTCATGGCAAACCCTATCGCCTGTTTTTTTGTTGATAACTTAAAATGGATAATCAGAAAAATTGACGCAGCTCATTGAGCCAATGTTTTGTCGATCGCTTCCAATACTTCAGAAATGAGGAACGGTTTCCCCTTGATTTTGTTCAAACCCTGCGCATCGACCAGGTACGTGGCTCGCAACATGTAAAGCAATTGGCCCGCGTTGAGTTCGGGAACGAGAACTTTTTTATATCGTTTGATGATATCGCCCAGGTTTTTCGGAAACGGATTCAAATAACGCAGGTGTGCCAATGCCACGCTTTTACCAGCCGCCTGCGCTTTCAAAACAGCCGAGCGAACAGAACCGTAGGTTCCGCCCCAGCTAATGACGAGCAAATCGCCACTCTCCGGGCCTTCAACAACCTGTTCCGGGATATGATCAGCTATCCCTGCGATCTTGGCGGCACGGGTTTTGGTCATGTGCTCATGATTATCAGGATCGTAACTGACATTCCCCGTTTCCTCCGCTTTTTCAAGCCCACCGACACGATGTTCCAGGCCGGGCGTTCCGGGAATCGCCCAGGGACGGACCAACCGCTCATCACGGAGATAAGGCAGTACCTTGCCGTCCTCGCCATTCGGCTCTTTCAAATGGGAAAACCTGATCGGCTCCAGTTTGGAGAGATCTGGAATAAGCCACGGTTCCGCCCCGTTGGCAATGTAGCCGTCACTCAGTAGAAAAACGGGAGTCATGAACTCGACAGCCAGTCGCATTGCTTCGCGAGCGGCATCAAAGGCGTCGGCCGGAGTTGCGGCGGCGACGATCGGCATCGGCGATTCCCCATTGCGGCCGAACATCGACATCATCAAATCCGATTGTTCTGTTTTGGTCGGCAAGCCTGTACTTGGGCCGCCCCGTTGCACATTGACAATAACCATTGGCAGTTCAATGATAATGCCCAGACCAATCCCTTCCGATTTCAACGCAATTCCCGGCCCGCTACTGGCGGTAACAGCAAACGAACCGCCAAATGCCGCACCAACCGTCGCGGTGATTGCCGCAATTTCGTCTTCGACCTGAGCCGTTCGGACTCCAAAGTTTTTGAGTTTGGAGAGTTCGTGCAGAATGTCGCTGGCAGGTGTAATCGGGTAACCGGCGTAGAACAGGTCCTTCCCGGAAAGATTGGCCGCTGTCGCCAGACCGATCGCAATCGCCTCATTCCCGGTAATTTTTCGATATTTTCCCGCAGGCAGTTTCGCGGGCGGCACTTTGTAGTGAACGGTGAATGCTTCGGTCGAATACCCGAAATCTGAACCCGCCTTCAAGGCAGCCAGGTTCGCTTCGATAAACTCGGGACGTTTGGCGAATTTCTCCTGCACCCACTTTTTCGTCGGTGAGGGATCACGTTCATACAACCAGAAAACCAGCCCCAGCGCGAAGAAGTTCTTGCAGCGATCCGCTTCTTTCTGGGAAAGCCCCAAATCGGCCACCGCATCGCGTGTCAGACGAGTCATCGGCACCTTGTGAACGCGAAACCCTGCCAGGAGGGCTTCATCATCGAGCGGATTGCTCTCGTAACCGGCTTTGGCGATATTCGATTTATCAAAGGCATCCTCGTTGACAATTAACGTGCCGCCTCGTTTGAGATCGCCCAAATTCGTCTTTAAGGCGGCGGGGTTCATCGCAACGAGTGTATCGACCTCATCGCCGGGAGTGAGAACATCGGTGCTGGAAAAACAGAGCTGAAAACCGCTCACTCCTCCCACCGTCCCGACAGGAGCACGAATTTCAGCAGGAAAATCGGGCAGCGTACTGACATCGTTCCCAAAAATCGCAGAAACATTCGTGAATTGCGTTCCGACCAACTGCATCCCGTCGCCACTGTCTCCACAGAAGCGAATAACGACAGAATCGACTTCCTCGCAGGGTTTAACTGCACTTAAACCATTTGTACTTACGTCTACTGGCGGCATGACCTATCTTGTTCCTTGCGGCATCGTCTTCTGATGAACAGAGACACAAAAAAGTAGCGAAATTTATCCGTAACACGGGACAGCATGGTAAGAATATCGGCACAAAATCCGTATAACTGCGATAATCCTCCCAGTTTCCCAGAATTATCGCCATTCTTACACTGAGCGGAACGGATGAAAAGTGTCAGCGTATCGATTTGGCGAAGAATCTCGGGAAAGTTTTCCACCCGAATGCCTCAAAGAAGTATTGATAGCCTTTCCCGTTTTTGAAATCGGTTTCTCGATAATCGTTTCGGGGTTCCTGTTGATCGTTGGAGCGGAAGAAGTCCCGCATAATCCCCGAAAATGAAAGCAGAGCGAAAGAAACAGGGGAAATCTGATTTTCCGCAAGAAGTGCTCGCCCAGTTCGTTTTGAATGTTCGAGGCAACACGATTTTGATAAATTATCGCGATTGATTGGCAGTTCTTATCGCAATTGTATATTTTCTGTCTGAATCTGTCTGAATCAGTCTGATATCCATCTGGAAAAGAACGGCAACTCGCCCCGGTGGCAGGAATTCTCGAAAGGTAACGCAAAATGGAAACGACAAATGGCCCGTTGAATCGAAAACTACGTATGGCACTGACAGGCGGAGGGCAGGGTTCATTTATAGGACGTGTTCATGCCACAGCAGCGGTTTTGGATAACCGGGCTGAACTGGTCGCCGGGGCACTTTCGTCGAATCCCGAAAGAGCAAAAGCCTCGGCTCCGGCGTACGATATCAAACCGGACCGAGCCTACGGCAGCTATCAGGAAATGTTTGAGGCTGAAGCGGCACTGCCTGAATCGGAACGGATCGACTTTGTCAGCATTGCCACTCCCAACTTTACACATTATCCAATCGCCAAAGCCGCATTGGAAGCCGGCTTTAACGTGATTTGCGACAAACCGATGACATTCGATTTCGCCGAGGCGGAACAGTTGGTCGAAGCTGTTGAAAAATCGGGGGCTGTCTGTGCGATCTCCCATAATTACACCGGCTATCCGTTGGTACGACAGGCCCGGGAAATGATTCTCTCCGGCGAATTGGGCGAAATTCAGGCGATTCGCTCCAATTATCTCCAGGGATGGCTCAGAACCAGACTGGAAGAAACCGGCCAAAAGCAGGCCGCCTGGCGATCCGATCCAAGTAAATCCGGGGCAGCGGGGTGTTATGGAGATATCGGAACCCACGCCTACAATCTGGCCCGTTACATGACCGGAATGCTCCCGGAAGAACTTTCCTGCCATTTACGTATTTTCGAACAGGGGCGCGCTCTGGACGACTACGGGCATACCGTGATCCGTCTGGAAAATGGTGGTCTGCTCACTGTGACCGCCAGCCAGATTTCACACGGACGGGAAAATGATCTGTTTATCGAAATCGATGGCACGAAAAAGGCTCTCTCCTGGCGACAGGAAAACCCGAATGAAATGATGGTTCGGGAAAACGGTAAAGCCCATCAACTTTACACTCGCGATCCCAATGCTCCCTACATGAACGAATTGGGGGCTTCCGCGTGCAGGCTCCCCGCCGGTCATCCCGAGGCTTTTTTCGAAGCCTTCGCCAACATCTATCGCTTTGCCTATGATGACATGATCAAACGCAGCCAGGGAGAAGATTTCGAAAAGAAAAATACCATTTATCCAAACGTCTACGATGGTGCAGAGGGGATGTACTTCATCCAACAGTGTGTCGCCAGCAGCAAGGATAACGGCGCCTGGGTACCGATGAAATACGACAAGGCACGACGGTAAACGGTAAAGAGGGTAAGTCAGACAACCGGGGAGTTCCTGTCTTCGATCAATTTCAACAAAAACAGGACCGCCAAACCGACCATCAAGGGGTCGTGGTATGGACATCGGTTTGAGATTTGATCGCCGGGATGGGCGTCTTCTGCGAAGATGCTGCGAAGGCAGAAAATGCAAGTCGCAGCCAAGTCCCTGCATTTTTACTGTTGGAAAAGGAAGTAAACAGAATTGGACATCCAGAGGCGCTCCCCAGTCGGTGCCCCCGGTTTGTTCCCTTTCCAGATGTATTTGACAGACCGGATACAGTCTGCTCCGCGGGAGCGAACAGGAGAATGGAACAGAGTTGGATACGGGATCAAGCTGGATAACAG
>JALWSL010000376.1:0-292 GCA_027080405.1 Planctomycetaceae bacterium | reverse complement strand
ACACGAATCCGGTTCGGGTGAATCATCTCGGTATTACAAACGCGTTCAGAATTTCAAAGATGTTCAGACGTTGAAACAAACGCGGTTTCCTGCGGCACGGTTTTCGCATCAACGTATTTATCAGGAGTTTGCCTGCGGGCAATTCTATCACAATAGAAAAACACGGCGAACGGATGAGCTGGCGAAACATACGACTGATTTTTCACCGGGAGGTTGCGGACCAACTGCGGGATCGGCGAACCATCTTCATGGTGGTTGTTCTACCTTTACTGCTTTACCCGGCGTTGGGTAT
>JALWSL010000375.1 GCA_027080405.1 Planctomycetaceae bacterium | reverse complement strand
GTTTGCTCCTGTTTTGTCACCAGCTGATACAATGTTTTTCCATCGTTAATACGAACCTGCGTTTCTTTATTCGGCAGCAAAAACGAAAAGGATCCTGCGGCAACCGGCTGAAAGGAAATCGTGAACCGACCGGCTTTATTCACGGCGTTGGCGGGCAGACGAAATTGAACATCGACGAGTGAAAGTTTCTCACCCGGAACAAGAACGGCAGGCTGATTCTTTCCCACCAATGTTGCGACCGTTTTTTGTCCGTTCACCTCAACTGATTCCATCATGACCGCCCCCAATGGAAGCGGCACGGTTTGTTGTTCCCCACGAAAATTGCGAATCACAAAACGGGCATTCACGGAAACCGTCTGCTGCCTGGAAGCCCCGTCCGACTGAACAATTTCCGCCACGAAAGAGGCCTCATTCACCAAATACGCCAGTGGTGCCGGAGCAATCGATTCTTCCGGATGGGCAATTTCCCACAGTTTGAGATACTCGCTTTTGGGCACAAAAACACGCTCGGCGGCTAATGGTTTTTTCGCATCGGCGTACGGAAAAACAAGCGGAAGTTTCTGTTTTTCTGCGGGAACAATCGGCACAACAGATCCCGGGGAGACCGGCTTGCGAAGCGGTGTTACGACCTCCTTTTGCTGAAGATTATGATTGCGTTGCGTTTGGATACTTTGTGTTCGCTGCTGAATTTGTGGCTTGACAGCCGGTTCTTTGGCACGCAGTTCACTTGAGCCTGTTTGAATCGCAACAAGAATCAGCAACCCCGCGGCGGACGGCCCGAATTTGGTCACCCATTCCGCGAAACGACAAACACGATGAAGGACAAAGAGGCAAAGGTGCAGGACAGCCAGTCCGAGCCAAACCAACGTGCCCAACACGCCGCCCAGAAGCACTCCTTCGATCAGTGGTAAAAACAGATCGGGAACAATTCCCATCGCCACCACCGGCAACCCGAACACAAGCACCAGCCAACTGCATCGTGAGACCATTTTCGCATGTCGCAGCAGCCAGAAGATCAACAGGACGCCGGCAATAATCAGCCAACGTAACCGATTCACCGCTGTCTGCGAAAGATAACGCAACCGCAATCCTCCCGCACTCGCCCGCTCCCCGAATGATTGCAACCGCGTCACTCGTAAATCATCAGGAATCTGCATCGCCAATTGCAGGGAGAGCAGACCATCAGTTGATGTTCTTTTCCCTGCCAACTTTTTCCCTTCTCTTGTGGCAGGTTCTGTGCCAGTCGGTTGAGCATTCGCAAAGCCTGCATTCTCAGATTGCACGACCGGCGGCCGGGGTGTTTCTCCCTTTCCCGCTCTCAGATTCTTCTCTTTTTTCTCTCCCCCCGATTTGGCTGGCAGGGCGAACGGACTGTCAGCCACATTCTTTTTCTTCGATAATTTTTCGCCGGCTGCCCGCTCCATTTCCTTGGCAACGTTTGCCATTTCTTCATCAGATAACTCATATTCTGTCGCAAGGCTGGGTTCGCTGGCTGGTGCCATCGGTGAACTTTCGACGAAATCGGCCATCGCTTTTTCCGATGTCGTTGATGAACCAGCTTCAAATTCATGGGCGTAGTCAGAACCGACCCTATTTGCCGCTTCTCTGGCCGTCTCTGTTGCAGGAAGCAACAAAAGGACAAGAATCGTGGCGAGACAACCGAATACCAACAACACAGGGAGCCAACCTGGCTGTTTATCTGTTTCTGAAGGATACAGCGCCCAGCCTTTTTTTCTGAACAGTGTAATCAAGCCAGCGGGAATCATCAGGATCACCAATCCGATAAACAGATTCATCAACACCGCCTGCCAGCCTGATTGCAGGATCTTCTGGATCAACTTCGAAAGCCAGTTCGGGGTTTCAGATTCTTTCATCTGTTCGACACCAGGTTCAAGCGGTTCAATTTGGGAATCGATCGCGTGATGAATTTCCCATTCGGTTTTGAGAATCCGCAGCGGTTGCCGATTCCCGGTTCCACTCAGGACGGCGAACTCAGGTGAGGGAAGCAGCGGCGTCGAAAAAGCTCCCAGCTCTTCAGTTTCATTATCGAAACCGTACAGGACATCAATCGTGCGACGTTTTTTAGTCGAATGATTCCCGGAGAGCGATACAACAAACCCTCCTTTCACCTTGCGGGCGGTCACAGGAACATGATCGATACTGGTAGACCACAGCGTCGCGTTTTCGGGCAATCGAACGATCATCGACTGCACCCCCACGGCCGCAAATGTCAATGTTGCCTGCTGCTGGAACTGCCCACTTTCCAACAACAGCGAAGTGAGCCGAAGTTCGTGCCCGATTGCCGTCGGAATCGCCTGTGCATCGAAACGCTTTTCAGAAACGACCGCAGTCACTCCCGGCTTGATCGCATGGTAAACGGCCACAATTCGCGAGCGGTGAGGAATATAACCAGCCATGTTTTCGGCTGGGAAGTCAGCTGGATCAACCGGCTCGAGAGTTGCCCCAGCTTTGTTTTTCACCGTTACGTTCAATCGCTGATCCGTCCGGGCGGAAAACGCGAGATACTGCTGCTGGAGTTGTGCCGAATCGAAAACGAGTTCGGGAACGGTAATTTCTTTCTGTTTTTCGCGCGGCAGAATCACCGAAAGCAGCAACGGCACCTTCCCTGTGACGTAGCGATCGAATTTGATTTTCCAACTTGTTCCGCTTTTCGTCTTTGTGCGCTGCTGATCAGAAATCCGCATCGTGCCGACTGAACGGAATTCTTCGTTGATTGTCGCTTCCGTGGAAAGATGGGCCGTCAATTCCCGCAAGCCACCGCCAGCAACATCGAGCAGTACTTGGTAACGCAGCGAAACCGTTTCTTCATCGAGAGAGACAATCTGCATCGTCGTGACATTGAACCGCATCGGCTTGCGAACGACATCGACCTGTCCCGCAATATGTGAATTCTGATAGCGATAACCGAACCGTTCGCCTGTCATCCCCAAATAAGCCGGGTCCATTCCCTTGATATCGTGCGGAATGACATCAAGCCGCGGGTTGGCACGCACGACAAACGAGCCTTCCAGAATATTCACATGTTCCAGCTTTAACTCTGGCAGAACGATCGTCTCTTTCGCATTTGCCTGCGGAGATGCTTGCGGAGGTTTCTCTCGATTCAAACGGAGGTCGAGTTGAATCGTTCTTTTTTCGCCCGGTTTTAACGGTGGCTGCAACGGCAACCGCAATCGATGCACACCCGCCTGTCTGGAAATGTACTGCCAATCGATTTCATCCTGCTGTTGTCGAATCTGCCTGGGCGACCACTCGGCAGGCATTTCGAGGTTCAATTCATATAAAGGGGAAAACAGCGTTTGCAGCGTGATGGAAGATGTCAATGAAATGTCGGTTTCATCGACATCGAGGACATTCGTCACAGCCGCCTGCACCTCACGAGTCGTTTGCGAAGTCGAAAGGCGAAACGTGAAATCTTCTTCCCAAACATCATAAAAATGCATACTGCCCGACTGGATAAACCTGGCCGCCGGCTCCCAATAACGAACCGCAGGCCGTACGCCCTTCATTTCCAGCGGTTTCAAACGCATCCGCGGGGCAACCGAAATGGCCAATCCGCCCGTGTTGGAAGTGACGCCATGCAATTGAAGCGGCGCGATTGCCCAGTCATCACTCTTTTCCAGCAGTTGCACTCCGAGTAACGTCACGCGAATTTGCCGGGGGATCGTCTCACGAAACGTCAGCGTAATTTTTGTCTGGTTCTTCAGTTTGTCGTCATCTTCCAGTTCCCAAGCCTGTAGCCCCGGGGCTTTCACATCCGTAATTTCCAGACCAGCCGGAACAGAAAACTCCAGCCGGTTGAATCGCTTGCCGAACAGATCGAGTTGACATTCCGCCTGCCAGTTGACGCTGTCGCGTTCCACGCCAATCGCATACATTGTCTGTGCGAAAACAAGAGAATCATTCAGCGATTCGCCCAGTGCATCGCGCAGACGAAGTTGAATGTTCGAGCTTCCACCGACCGATGTTTTCACCTGCCGCTTCTTTCGATGTTCCGCTTCGGTCTCCAGGACAGAACCATTCACCTCCAGCAAACGGGATTTCGGCACATCGACGATCAGCGTGGCAGCCGTTTGGGGGAAAAGTGAAAAGGAAGCGATTTCATCAGTGCCAACCCGGCGAACAGGCGTTGTCAACGTGACAGACAATTCTCTCACGCCTGTGAAATCATCCAGTAAAACAAGCCGAGCCGGTTTACCGGCAATCCCCAGAGGAGCCGTTTCTTTTCCGAGTTTCGCTTGAACGATCGAAACATTATTGATCGGCAAGACGAGTTTCGCCCAGCCCGGTTCATATTTGGAAAGCGTACATTTCGCTTCGATCGCGAGAACATCCCCGTTGATCTTCGCATGATACTCGATCTTTTCAACAACAATCCCGCGCGGTTGTCCCTGTTGAAGCGACTTCGCTTTTTGTGCCTGCAACAGCAGGGCCTTGAATTCTTTTTTACCAAGCAAAACCCCCGGCTTGACCGCAGACCAGTATTTGGCCAAATCTTTTTCGGGAACATAAACCCGTTCGTAACGCTCATCGATCAGTTCTTCAACGCTGTTCGTCTTCCCACTTGCGGGCGGCTGAGCCAGCACAGTTTGTAATGAGCAGAACGATGAAATGGAGAAAGCGAGAACGAAGAACCAGCTTGTTACCCGGTCCATTCGACGGCTCTGTTTTATGCACTGTTTGTTTCGCATCGTATTGTTCCAGGTTAAGACCTGAGGATAAAAAACGTCGTAGTCGTAGGGGCCGCTATGCGGACCACCGCCGGTACCAGGGATTGCTCTGGTAATTACTGTCTGTCTCTTTGATCTGCAGGATGGCAATGCAGAAACTGAAGATGTGACATGATTGTTCAAGTGCCCCCAATAGCTCTATTCTGTCCGCACAGCAGACCCTACGGTTTTATTCCATGTTCTCTTCCGGTTTCTCTGTTTCGGAAAGATCCAACACGTTTTCAGATGATTCTGCCTGTTCTGATTGTCCAACTGGTTCCGATTTCAATTCGACCGGTTCGGGAGACTGTTCCGTTTTGCAACTTCCCGCAGTGCAACAGTGGCGACGCTGGAAGACGCCATGAATAACCCAAATCAAAAACAGTGCGACAATCCCATATTGGGCGGACGCGATTCCCTGCTTGACCATCTCCGGTTGAAACTGCATGACCGCACATAAAACCGTTCCGACGACAATCACGGCCAAAATCTTGTTTTCCCATGTGGTTCGCATCAGCACGAGCGCAATCAGCATCAGTGCGATTGTCAAGGCAGCATTGGCCAACAGACGTGACCAGTATGTCAACTGCAGTTGATATCCTTCGCCAAGCGATTCGTAAACATAGGCGTTCCCATCGGTCGGGAAATCGAACCCGGCTACTGCAGAACCCCCGATCCACGTATTCAGCTTGGTAATCTGATAAGTGTCGTCATGAATTCCCGTAATGAGGCTGGCTGCCCGAGAGCGTTGCACCCGTTGATACGGTTTTTCCACTGTGACCGGCACATAATCTTCCGGCAACCACAAAACCGCCCGCGATTGCTGAACGACCGCTGCGACGCCTTCCGGAGTGAGCAACCGGGGCGTATTCAATTGCAAACCGCCCCGCAATGTCGTTTTTGTCAGCGGCGAAATCGGTTGCCGATATTGCAACGTGATGAAAAATTCCTGTTCCGAATTTCCCGGCCGGGAAACATTCACAAAGTAATTGATCCAGCCGGTTTTCTTTTCCGTTT
>JALWSL010000374.1 GCA_027080405.1 Planctomycetaceae bacterium | reverse complement strand
CAGTAGCGTTCTGCAACCGTCGTTGCATGCAACACCAACCGATGCCGGCAACAAGTACCGGCATCGGAGAGTGAGGGGCTAAGGCGAATTACTCGGGCAGATTGTTGGGGCACGCTCCACAGCACTTGCGGATTTCTTTGGTCGCCTTTGCGTTACCAAGAGGGCATTTGTCACGGCAGACCAACTCACCCGTGACCGGACACTTGATCTTTCCGGGACAGTCGTCCCGATTTGCATCAACGAGCGGACATTGATCGCGACAAACTTCATCGCCCGTCAATGGACAGACGACTTTCCCGGGACAATCACTTCGCTGGAACCCCGTGGCGGCACCAGCTACCGCGACAATCGCGCCAAGGCCAAAGACCAGCGATACACTCAAGAGCATTCGTTTCATCTTGTCGATCTCCTACAATTTCAACCTGCGGCAGACACCCACACGCAACGGCGGGTCAATAATCTGCTCGCCTTTCAGCGGATTATACGGCCTGTAGTACGGTGTAGAGTCAAGAGTTGTTTTCAAATTTTTCGAGGCCGTCAATTTGAATCAGGTTTTGACTGGCATTGCACGCCAGACAGGTTGATGAATGAGAATGTTGCCGCGAATTCCAAACAGAGGCAAATACCAGCATGGCAACTCCAAGGTAGGCAATCACATCCCATTCCAGGATAAACTTGCCAACAACAATCATCATTGCTGAAATCAGTGACAACACAAAAGGACCATAGCCATGCCGGCGCGTGGCACGAAATCCGATTACAAACACAGCCACGCAGAGTGCCACCAGCGTCGTTGGGAAGAGTGCCTCTCGGCTCATCAGCACGGGTACACCCAACGCGCTGAGCAGTCCGGCGTACACTGGCCAACAGGCCGGGCAACTCACGCTGGGCAGAAGTGCAACAGCGGCGGTAAGTAGAGATACCGCGACTCCAGTTCGTCCGGATCGAGTTGATCGCCCTCGATATCTCATTCGAGTGGGCCCCCTTCGTCCATGGCGTTAAGAATCGGACACTCATCCAGACTGCTATCCCCATTACAGGTTTGAGTCAAATCGACCAACGCCCGTTTCATGCGCCGAAGACTTCGCAGCTTTCCGTCGATGTCTGCTATTTTTTTCTCAGCCTTTTGTTTTACGGAGGCGCATGTAACACCAGCACTGGTTTTTAAGGAAAGCAGCTCCTTGATTTCATTAAGAGTAAATCCCAACTCTTTGGCCCGTCGAATAAATTGCAGCCGACGCACGACCGCCTCGGAATATTGTCGATACCCCGACGCCGTGCGAAGTGGGGTTTCAATCAAGCCTTTGCGTTCATAGAAGCGTATGGTTTCGATACCAACACCCGCCCGCTGAGCCAGCTTGCCAATTGTCATTGTCATCTTCATTCCGATTACTCTTTCCACTTTCCACGAAGTTGTACCCACATTCTAAAGCCAGTACCCTACTACAGAGTCAATAGACACCGATTCAAAATATCAAATTAATTGTACAGTGCAGAGGCTTGGGAGTTGCATGCGACTTCTTCCGAAACGGGAAACTTCTCATGCTCAAGAGAAAAGGCCGGTTTGAAGACCGAAGCAATGGTCGTGCACGCCGTGCCCGGCTTGTCGTAAAATAATTGCCATATTGGCTATATGCCAATCATGGATGAACTGCAACCACCCGTGAGCCAACCATCGGTGGGCATGGAGCATGCGTACCAATTGCAGTCAGGCAAGAATCTCTGAAATGACTCTTCCATGCACGTCGGTCAGGCGATTGTCACGACCGCCATACCGGTAGGTCAGTATTTCGTGATCAATGCCCATCTGGTGTAATATCGTGGCATGAATATCGTGGATGTCCACTCTGTTTTCAACGACGGAATTGCCGAATTCGTCTGTTGAACCGAAGGTCATTCCTGCTTTGAATCCGCCCCCTGCGATAAACAGCGAATATCCATTGACGTGATGATCGCGACCACAAGTTGGTGTTACTTTGGGCGTGTGGGGAGTGCGTCCCATTTCTCCCGCCCAGATGACAATGGTTTCATCCAGCAAGCCACGCTGTTTGAGATCGAGAATCAGGGCGGCGACCGACTGATCGGTAATCAGTGAGTTTTTTTCGTGGCCTTTTTTAATTTGCCCATGCTGATCCCAAGGGGAATTGTTTCCATCAAAACTGGGACACGTAATTTCCACGAACCGGACACCGGCCTCAACCAGGCGGCGGGCTCGCAAGGCCTGAGTGGCGTAATGTTGCTGGTACCTGTCGGGAGAATCGACTCCGTACATCTTCTGGATGTGTTTCGGTTCCGGGCGGATATCTGCCACTTCCGGGATGGTGCTCTGCATACGATAGGCTGTTTCATAATTGGCAACCGCCCCTTCGATCGCCAGTGGATCAGCCGTCCGCATCGAAAATTCCTGATCCTGCTCGGCAAGTAAATTCAGTTTTTTTCTTTGCAGTCGATCAGAATCGGACGGAACAATATTGTCTACAGGGACTCCGTTAGGGCGGAGCATGGTTGCCTGATGACTGGCCGGCAAGAAAGAACTGCCAAAATTTTCCAGCCCCCCATTGGGAACCCAGTCGTTATTGAGCAACATGTAACCGGGCAGATTTCGATTTTCACTTCCCAAACCGTAGGAAACCCACGCTCCCATACTCGGAGCCTGACCAAGAATACGACCGGTATGCAACAACAGGTTCTGATTGCCGTGCAAAGGCAATTCGCCAACCATGGAACGCACGACGCAGATTTCATCGGCCACCTGTGCGATATTCGGGATCAGGTCGCTTACCCACATTCCGCTTTGGCCTCGTTTCCGAAACTTCCACGGGCTCCCCAACCAGACACGATTTGCGTTCGATTGCGATCTTTTGGAGACGGCGCTTTCACCAATCGGTTTCCCTTCCTGTTTTTTCAGCATCGGTTTGTAGTCGAAAGTATCGACGTGACTCGGCCCCCCATCCATGAAACAGAAGATGATATTTTTCGCCCGCGCCGGAAATTGGGATCGCGAACGGGCAAGAGTGGCACAGGAAGCGGGCTCAGCCAGCAGTCCACACAAAGATAACCAGGAGAAGCCGAACGAGGCGTTTTTCAGGAGACGGCGACGGACTATTCCGTTCTTCATTGAAGCCGTGCATTCTTCGCAATCCCGTGATTTCTTCATCCTGTCACCTTATCAACCCTTAACAACCATTGCACAATCGAGGGGGAGGCCCCATTCCCGTTTTTCCGGGGAAATAGAGATTCCGTTTTGACCAACCAGTTATCTGGCATTTACCTGTAATAAAGAAATTCTTTCGTGTTGAATAAAGTGTGCGCCAGTTCCGCCCAGGCGATTCTGTCCGTCATGACGTCATCTGACGTAGAGAAGTTGCTAACCGCATCGCTCCAGCGTTTCAACTCATGTTCTTTCGGCAATCGCCCCAATGCCTGAATGAACATCGCCCGTATCCGCATTTCCGGATTGCGGGAACCATCCTGCATCAGTCGTTCGGCCCAATAATCGGCCAGATGGATTGTCAACGGCCCATTCAGTAGCGCCAGCGATTGTGTAGGAACATTGGTCACGTCCCGCTTGCCCGTTGGCAGTTTCAAATCGGGCAAATTGAAACAGACCAGAAACTTGGGAGGATCCATGATCGACATTTTCAGATAAATGGATCGCCGTCCATTTCCATCGAGAGGCCCGGAAAACAACCGCTTCGCGGCGTCTTCATGATGGCGGGGCGGATTGATGGGGTGTCCGTATAATGTTGTATCCAATCTGCCCGAAACCATCAGCAGAGAATCACGAACTTCTTCCGCTTCGAGTCTGCGAGTCGGATAATGGTGCAGCAGGCGATTCATCGGGTCCCTTTCAGCGGCAATGGGAGGGAACGAGGATGACTGGCGGAATGTCCGACTCAACACCAGACGCCGCACCATTTTTTTGGTCGACCATCCCTCATTCATGAATTGACGGGCAAGCCAATCGAGCAATTCAGGATGCGAAGGCCGGTCTCCCAATTTACCGAAATCATTGGAGGTGGACACAATCCCCGTGCCGAAGACCCATTGCCAAACGCGGTTCACATAAACCCGGGCGGTGAGTGGATTCCCCGGGCTGCTCAAATAGCGGGCCAGTTCCAGGCGTCCGCTCTGTTTGCTTTTGCCGACGTCGTTCTGGCCGGCAAACACTTCCAGAAAATCGCGGGGAATCGCAGGCCCGTCAGCGTCAACATTACCTCGCAGATTCAGGCGATAGTCAAGAGGTGGAAGTTGCCGTTCATCCATGCTGTTGACAGTTCGGGGAAAGGGGATACCTGATTCAACTTCCCGATACCTGTCTACCAAAGCCGCAACCTGGGGCAGTTGATCGCGGCGATTCGAAATCAGTTTCTCTCTCAGCAGCCAGTTGATTTTTTTCACATCGGCATCCGTCGCTTCGTCCGATGCCCAGCGTTCGATCGAATCTGAAAACCACCGCGTAAATTGCGCCCAGGATTCCTTTTTATTTGTGGGCGGTTTAGTGACTGGATCACCGGTATAAAGCGAGGCGAACGAATCGAGCGTACCGACCGGAACGCCTCCCGTATCGTGAGTGACGATGCCGGTCACAGAAAACCAGCTTCGTTTGTCAAAACCGTCATCATTGTTCGGAAGTGACACTTTTCCCGCCCGGGCCAACCCCGTTCGTGGAGGAAAATTCGTGTTGAGGGAAGCGGTGGCAATTTCAGTAAGAACCCGAGTCACTCCGTTCTTCAAAGCGCTGTCGGCAAAGCTGACCCAGTGCAGAGGTTTACCCGGATCGAAAAACCGGATCGTTTCAGTCTGAATGGCATTCTGGGGAACAACCAACGTACCGGCCCATTCTCCTCCTTCCAGCTTCAGGCTGATATACCGTCCCTCTATTTTTCTCTGTGCGGGCAACCGTATCGCACCGGGAAGTTTGGAGGAAAGCGCATGCGTGTGGTAACCCCGCGGAAGCAGTTTCTGTATCAATGATTCTTCCTGAAGTGAAACAAGCGGGGCTCCATTGCGGGTGTATCCATGCCTGATCCCTTCTCCTTCGGTCACCCAGCCTTTCGGAAAACCGGGCTGACTGAAATCGGAAAGAAGACTGAACCTTTTGTTTGCAGCAATTCGTTTTGTTCGCTCACTCTGCCAGGCCGCGGACATTTCCGACCATCTTTTCTGAATTTCTGCGTCCTGGGCAGAAACGATTCGGACAAGCGGATAGGCGATCTGTTCGATGGTTACGTTTCCCGACGATTTGAGTTTCGCCTGTGCCCACTGTTCCAGCCGGATGGGAAATTCCCCATTCATTTCCGACATCCATTGCTCCGCCAGCAGTTGCCGAATTTCCTGACGCAACCGCTTCAATTCTTCGATCGCGGTTTCATTCCTGCCGGGAAGATCAATCACACGGGCAGCCCAGCGGGGCGACATGAACACACCAGCCAAGGCGTAATAATCCTTCTGCGAAATGGCATCCAGTTTGTGATCGTGACACCTCGCGCAGGCAACCGTCATGGCGAGAAATGCTTTTGAAAAAGCGTCTATTTTGTTATTTACCATATCCTGGTGAATGCCGTTGAATTGCAGGCTCGACCCATGTCGATGCTCTCCCATGTTGTAAAACACCGGCCCGATCAGACTTTCGTTAATGCCCTGTTCGGTATTGAGACGTGGCTTCGGCAGCAGATCTCCCGCAATCTGTTCCCGGATCATCTGATCGAACCCGACATCGTTATTGAAAGCACGGATCAGATAGTCGCGATACTCCCAGGAACCTTTGACGGGATTATCCCATTCGTAACCGTAAGTGTCGGTGTAACGCACCGCGTCCATCCAACGG
>JALWSL010000373.1:20718-21198 GCA_027080405.1 Planctomycetaceae bacterium | reverse complement strand
TCTCAGCTGACCGATACTAACGGACGAACGCTTGATCACTTTGATTTCACACTTGATCTTTCAATCGCATTGCGATTTCTGGTTCACTTCGTGGATAAAATGTTTGCAGTTTGCCTTATTGATATATTTCATCAGGCATCATTTCGATGATGTTTGTTGTGCGAGAACACCAGACTTTGGTCGGTGTTTGGGTTTGTGAATGCAGCTTGATAAAGTGTGGCGCACAAACTCTTTCTGGTGGCTATACGTCCGGGGTAACACTCGTTCCCATCCCGAACACGATCGTGAAGACCGGACGGCCGATGATAGTATTGGAAATGCGAAAGTAGGTGACTGCCAGATCTTTTTATTAAACCTCTCTACACTTCTGGTGTAGAGAGGTTTTTTTACGTACCAATCTAACCCCTGCAGCCAAGTCCCGCAGCGACAGAAAGAGGGGCGATGCCGATATCTTCGATATCACTTCCCTGGCTGGCGATT
>JALWSL010000373.1:0-20708 GCA_027080405.1 Planctomycetaceae bacterium | reverse complement strand
GTTTCATTATTCAGCGGGTAGATGAGAATGAAATCAGTTTCCGCTGCACATGAAGCGGTTTACTCGATCTGTGAAAAATTACTGCAAGGCATCAGGACTTGTCCGAAGAATCAGAACGTGCGAGGCAGATGGCCAATGCATTGGCCACAAGGCTGTTGGCGGGAATTGAATTCAGTCACTGTTGATTTTTGCCAGGGGCGATCGAAAAACGCTTTTCATTCGTGCCCCGCAAACCCCGCAAAATTTGAGGGCCTGTTTTTAGCGGGTAATCCGTTTTTCAATTTGGGGGTCTAGTTTCAGGGCCGTGGCGCGATCCGCCTTTGCACCGGCTGTATCTCCCTTTTTCTTCCTGATGTCTGCCCGTTTCCAGAACGCCTTGGCTACCTCCCAGTCGAATCGTTTCGCTGTTTCGTAATCAGCTATTGCCTCATCGATTTTGCCGATCGCCAAGTACGCGTCCCCCCGCAAGGAGCTGGCCTCATAATCAGGGCCAAACTCCAATGCTTGGGTGCAACTGGCAATAGCAGGCTGGTATTCTTTCCGGGCAAATTGAATTTTTGCTTTTGTTGTATATGCCCGCGACAGCGTTTTGTCCCTTTTCAGGGCCAGGGCGACATCTTCCAACGCTTTGTCGTATTCTCCGCCTTCGAGAAAGTGCCTGGCCCGCTCCACGAACAGTTCTGCGTTTTTGTCATCACGGGATATTTTATTGCTGATCAGGATCAGTTTTTGAACCCACTGTGCCCGTTTGAGATCCTGTTCTGCAGCCTTCTCGTTTTTCATGGCCAGCCAGGCATCCCGGCGGTGCAGATAATGTTTGACGGTGTAGGGCGAAAGTTCGATCGCTTTTGTAAAATCCTCAATTGCCTGTTCCGCATTACCCATCTTGATCAACGCAAAACCCCGGTTGTTGTAACCTTTCACATAGTCCGGTTGAAGAGTGATGGAGCGGGTGAAATTTTCGATCGCCTTGGAATAGTTGCCCATCTCAAGATAGGCGTATCCGCGATTGTTATAGGCATCGACATACTCAGGAGATGTCTGGATCGCCTTGTTGAAGTCGTTGATCGCGGTGCCGAACTCCTGCATGGCGATGTACATCAGACCGCGATTGTTATAGGCCTTCGAGAAATTGGGATCAATTTCAACCGCTTTGGTGAAAGCCTGCTGGGCCAATGGAAGTTTCTTCACTTTGACCAGGAGCAAGCCAAGCATATTGTGCCAGTCTGCCCGGTCTTTATCTTTCGTCAACGCGATTGTCAGCGAAGAAATCGCCTGGGATGTCAGCCCGCTATGATCCAGTATCTGGGCTCTGATTGCATAACCCTCAGCCGGACAGTTTTTTTGAGTGTGCAATTGATTAAGCAGCGGAAAAGCGGCTCGGTAATTTCCCTGTTCGAAGTAGGCCCGTACCTGCTCCATCGTTTTTTGAGGGTCGAGCTTTTGGGGAGATTCCTGGGTTCCTTCTGTTTTCGCAGAAGCTGATTTGTCAACAACCTTCGATTTCGGTGCAGGCTGTTCACTTTTCGAGCAACCAAACAACAGAAAACAGGCCACAACCCCAACTGAAATTGAATTTCGCATAGTTTTCCAGAACAGATAGAAGTTCAAAATGAGATGCTTTTCCAGTGGTCGGACCGACCAACAGAACAGGCTTCTATCGATTCCTCGTCAATGTGTCAATCTGAGTTTACGGGTAAGTGTCCATAATGTCAGTTAAAGTAAGATGATTTATTGTCGATCGGGCATCGCCGTTCGTTCCTTTCGTATTCCTGTTACTGGAGAGGTTGCGCAATAAAAAAAGAAGGAGGAGCGTGATGAACTCCCCCTTCTTCACAAATTTCTCAATGAGCAGCAGTTAAAAGTGATGCTCAGTTGCCAATAATCAACTATTTAGCAGCTTTTTTAGGTGCTGGTTTGGCTGGAGCCTTTGCAGCAGGCTTGGCAGCCTTTGGTTTTGGAGCTGCTTTGACTGCAGGTTTGGCAGCTGGCTTTTTAGCCTTTGGCTTTGGTGCGTCTTTTACATCCTTGTGGGCGTGACCATCGCCGTGAGGTGCACAACAGCTTTTGGGTGCACAGCAGCTTTTTGGGGCGCAGCACTTGGGCTTGCAGCATTTTGGTGCACAGCACTTTGGTTTGCAGCATTTTGGTTTGCAGCATTTTGGTTTGCAACACTTTGGCTTGCAGCATTTTGGTGCACAGCACTTCGGTTTGCAGCAGTCAGTAACGCAGTAGACAACACGGCAGCACACGTGTCGCACTCTTCGAACTCGACATCGTCTTGCTTCTGCCTGGTCGGCAACAGTGGCAAACATCATTGTTGCAGCCAGTAATCCTAACATTGTACGCATCGTTGTTTCTCCCTGTTAAATAAGGCAATAAATCGGCCCGCTTTCTTGGATAGCCGAGTCCAAAATGGGGCCAGTTTGGACTCCGGACACAGTCTTTCATCAAGACAACAACCAGATATCTAACATAGGAGCGATGGGTTATCAAGAGAAAATAGAGAAAATAAAAAAAATACAAGATATAGAGTATATCTGGTTTTGCTACGCCTGATTTTGGAGCATCGACTGGAACTCTTCTTCAGAAAGGACGGGTATGCCGAGTTTTTCAGCTTTTTGCAGTTTGCTTCCGGCGTTTTCACCAGCGATCAGATAGTCTGTTTTGGAGGAGACACTACTGGTGGCCTTCCCTCCCTGTTGATGGATCAAGTCCTGAATTTCCAGTCTCGTCAATCGCTTGAGTGTTCCGGTGACCACAAAAGATTTTCCGGCCAACGGCTTCGTTTCTGTCGAATCCTGCTGGTTGGATTCCTGGGGAGGGGGAGTTGGATTGACACCTACGTTCTTCAGTGACTGGATCATGTTTCGCCCATAGGGGGAATTCATGAAATGATGGACCGAGTGGGCGATAACCGGGCCGATTTCCTCTACTTCGGCCAGTGACTGTTCGCTTTGTTGCTGAAGTTCCTCCAGGGAGCGGAACCTGTCGGCCAGGATACGGGCATTGCTTGTCCCGACATGACGGATATTCAGTCCTGTCAGCAATCGCCAAAGTGGTCTATTTTTTGATTTCTCGATTGCCCGGAGCAGGTTATCCACCGATTTTTCTCCCATTCGTTCCATGGATAACAGCTGTTCTTTTTTTTCAGACAGGCGGTAAAGGTCGGCCAGGTTTTTAACCAGACCCGATTCCACCAGTTGTTCCACCAGTTTGCTGCCGAGGCCTTCGATGTCCATTGCCGATCGGGAGGCGAAGAAACGGATTGTTTCTTTCAGGCGGGCGGGACATTCCAGGTTCGGGCAGCGGATATATACCCCTCCTTCATCCTGTTCGACAGGTGTTTGGCAAATCGGACAGACTTCGGGAAAATGGAAATCCTGTTCGGTTCCCCTTCTTTTTTCCATCACAACCCGCAAAACGTGAGGGATGATTTTCCCCGCTTTTTCAACAACGACCCAATCGCCAATTTTAATATCGAGTCTTTGCATTTCGTCCCTGTTGTGCAGACTGGAACGTGAATCCGTTGTTCCCGCAATTTGTACCGGTTCCAGATCGGCAACCGGTGTGAGCGTCCCAGTTTTTCCTACTTGAACATGGATATTCCTGACCTGGGTGGTTGCTTCGTAACGTTCCCATTTGTAGGCGATCACCCAACGGGGCGATTTGCTGGTAGCCCCCAGTTTTTCCTGAAGAGAGAGATTATTGACCTTAACAACCAGGCCATCGATTTCGAGATCGAGTTCATGCAACTGTTCCATCATTTCTTCGGCGTGATGCAGTACCTCGTCGATTCCGTGACACAGACGGATACCGGGCGTTGCCGGGATCCCGAACTGTTTCAGTTGCTGAATAAATTCGAAATGTGTTTCTGCCTTCAGATCTTCGACGTATCCGAGTCCGTGGGCCACGAAGCGTACTTTTCTTTTGGCGCAAAGCCTAGGATCGAGTAGTTTGAGCGCGCCGGCGGTGCTGTTTCTCGGATTGGCGAAAACGGCTTCCCCCTGCTGCTTTTGCTCGGCTTGCAGGAGAGCAAAATCGGAATTGGCAATGTATGCCTCTCCGCGGACTTCAAGAACGGGGGGATAATCTCCCTGAAGAACCAGCGGGATGCCGCGAACGGTGCGGGCATTGTGTGTGATATCGTCTCCCTCACGCCCGTCACCCCGTGTCAATGCGAGAGTTAATTTTCCCTGCTCATAAATGGCGGCTAATGCAACGCCATCAATTTTATACTCCAATGTGTAATCGATATTGCTCACACCGAGAAGTTTGCGATTCCGCTCATCGAAATGGCGAATTCCCTGTTTCTCGTACACGTTGTCAATGGAAAGCATGGGAATGCGATGCCGAACGGTTCGAAAACCCTCGATCGGTTCCCCTCCCACTTTCTGGCTGGGACTATCGGGAGTTCGCAACTGAGGATACCGTTCCTCCAGATCGATCAGCTTTTTCATCAATCGATCGTATTCCAGGTCTGAAATAACCGGCTTCGCTTCCGTATAGTAGAGCCTGTTATGGCGATTTATTTCTTCACGGAGCTGATCGATCTCTTTTCGGACTTGGGCCTCGTCCATGCTGTCTATTCTCCGGTTTTTTCACGAATTATGGCGAGTTGATCCCCCGTTTGCCATCCTTCGGGCCCGGTAAGCGTAAGCGGGGCGGAGCCAAGCGGTTGATGTACGGGCATTTTCATATCCCGTAATCTCGAGTCAGCCAGTGGCAGCGACGTTGAATCGACTCAAATAGTAATTCGGCGAGTGTTATCAGGAGCCGTTATCAGCAGACGGTACAGAAGCGATCGATACGAAAGAAATGGATGGAAGCGAAAAAACGCCGAAAGGGCAAACTTGGCCAGACCGTTAAATTGCGGATAAATATCGGAGCCTGCCGAAGCAATCTTGTGCCATGCAGAGGCCCCCTGGACAATGCAGGAGCGTTTCCCGAAAAGGGAGGACTCGATTTCGCAAAAACCGACACCAGACGAACCAGTTTGCCGGCTGCGTCAATTTGCTGACTGCGATGATCAAACAGAAATACCGAAGGTGGGACTCGAACCCACACGAGGTTTACCCTCACCGGATTTTGAATCCGGCGCGTCTGCCATTCCGCCACTTCGGCTATCTATCCAGTCCCGGTCTGCCCCGGGTTGCAAGAAACGGGATACCAGTTGCCGATTGATCACGCAACCGCCCCCTGCGACGCCCGAAAGAGAGGACAGATTCCGCGATTTTATCGGCCTCTCCGGAGCCTCGCAACCAAACATGTCACAGATCGTCTGCGGGGATGATAACAGAATTTCTGGAAAATTCCAACATGTTTGACAGGAGTTTGCCGCCAAAGTTCGGTGACAACAGTTGAATTCATTTTTTTCCGGTCCCACCCGGGTAATCACCGGATAATCAGTGGTAGATCAAAAAAACAGGTGAAATGCGTGAAGCTGGCATGCCTGGGAGTATTGGGATATGATTATACGATGCGATATCAGTTGTTAATTTCTGCAGGAGAGAAAAATGATTCGAAGAACAATACTGGCGAGCCTTGCACTGATCTGCCTCGGGTTGCTTCCGCATTCACTTTTTGCCGCGAATGCACGGAGGGTGAAGGTTCTGTTTATTACCGAAAGTCGGGGCTATCGGCACGGTTCTGTGACACGTGCCAGGGAGAAATTGTCTCCCGCAGAAGTTTCAATGATACAACTCGGGCAGCAAAGTGGCGTTTTCGAAGTTCATTGCACTCAGAACTGCGAGGCTGATTTCACGCCTGAAAATCTGAAAAAGTACGATGTTGTCTTGCTCTACACGACAGGAGTGCTTCCGATTTCCGATCGGGCCAAAGATTACTTCGTCAACACCTGGTTGAAGCAGAAAGGGCATGGCTTGATCGGTTTTCACTCTGCGACTGATACCTACCGCACAAAGGATCCGAAGCATCAGTGGTACCGTGAATTGATCGGCGGAACATTCAAGGCACACCCCTGGACCGCAAACGGAACCGTTGCCATCACTGTTCACGATCCGGATTTCCCCGCGATGAAGCCGTTCGGAAAAGAATTTGAATGGAAAGACGAAATTTACGAATACGATAACTGGGTGCCTGAAAATGTCCATGTTCTGATGAGCATCAATATGGCGAAGTCGAAAGTGAAGCGGCCCTATCATGTGCCGGTCGCATGGGCGAGGATGTGGGGAAATGGCCGTATCTACTACAACAACCTGGGACATCGCCCCGAGACCTGGACAAACAGGGTTTTCCTTGATTCTGTTGTCGAAGCGGTGAAGTGGGTCAGCGGGCAAATCGACGCTGATGTGACTCCGAATCCGGAAGTCTCGAAGGCACAGCATGAAAAATCGGTGAAAGATGCCTCGAATTGAATTATTCAGCCTGTGGTAATGAGGCGGCAATCTGGCAGTGATGTGGGTAAGGCTGCGGTTCAGGAGCCTTTGCAATGATTCCCTGAAGGTTGCAGTTGGCAGGACAGTTCCCGTGTCAGGTTTTCCTGCTGTTGCGTCTATGCTATCGATGTGGAATCTTCTGTTGAGCGAGATTCCGTTCGTGTCTCTTGTTGCGTTTCGTATCCGGAGATTGGATAATTCCGGCAGCGGATACCGGGTATAACCCCTTCTGTTGCGTTTTTGTCATTTCTTCAATGTCTATACATCACTAAACGGTTCAGGGTAGGGAGTGGTCTCCGGGATGTTCCTGCCTGTTTTTGCAGTTCGGGTATCAATACGAGTAACAGATAACCTTTCGTTGTGTCGACTGGGCGTCGAGAAAACGAAAAATGATTCGAGGTAGAATGGATGGCCATTAAATTTCGCTGTTCCGAATGTGGGCACGGGATCAAGGTTCCCGACAAGGCGGCAGGTAAAGGGGTCAAATGCCCCCAGTGTGGTGCGAAGGTGCGTGTTCCTTCAGGAACCCCACGGAAACGTGCTCCGAAAAAGAAACAGTCATCCGACGGCGACAGTTCGGAGTTTCTGGCGAACCTGGATATCGATCGCATTGCCGAGGCGGATGTTCAACTTTGCCAGAAATGTGCTGCCGAAATTCCGGAGGGAGAAACAGCCTGTCCGGAATGCGGATTCGATCCAGCAGATTTGACAGCGGCCGGGCGTCGCCGAAAAAAGATGGCGGCCAAGGGGATTGACCCTGCCTCCTATTACGAAAAATTGTGGAAAGAACCTTTCTCTTTCGCGTTTTCGCACATTGGCCTGATCTTCAAAACCGGTTTCATTCTGACCTTCTTCTTTTTGATGGCCGCGATGTGTGGTTATTTTCTCATCTGGGTGGCAACCGGGCCGCCTTTTGCATTTTGGGTATTGGTCACAACTGTTTCCGTGATGATACCGTTCGGTTGGCTGTTGACGGTTCATCGGGAGATAATTCAGGCAACGCTGGACCGTAAAGAGAAGATAAAAAAAATCAATTTTGATTTCGCCCTTTGCGGAATGAACGGGATCAAGTTTTTCGCCTGGCTTGTCGTTTTTGGACTCCCCTTCTGGATTCTGTTTGGTGGACTGGGTGTCCTACTTGATTATCTTGGAATTTCGGCGGGGTTCCCGATAGGTGCCGGTCTGGCTCTGCTCTCCATTCTGATTCTGGCACCACAGGCAATGTCTCATCTGGCCATGCCGGTGGAGCAACCCGGTTGGTTCGTCCACAAAATATTCCCGAGTCTGCGCATCAGTTTTTTGCCGGGAGTGATGTGGGCAATCCTGTTTGTGATTATCAATCTCCCTCTGTTTGGAGCGATCGCCACCGTCTATTTTGTCGGGGGGCAGAAACTCGAAAACTTTGTCGCTGTGAGAAAAGAAGAAGGGAAAATTCATACCGCCAAAGTAATGCTCGACAAAGCGGAAGGAGCCTCGTCGGAGGAACGAAAAAATGAACTGATCGAAAAATATTCCGACGATGCCACTTTGGAGGCTCCCGAAAAGGACTGGAGTTCGTTGACTCTCCCTCTTTCTTTGGGTGTGATCAGCTGTTTTTATCTCGGGTTTACCAGTTTGGTGGCAGGGCGGGCCAATGGTCTGTTCACATTCCATCTGAAAAAAGCGTTGAACCTGATCGCTTCTGTCAAAGAGAAAAAGTATGTCCGACAGGAAAAGGAAGAAAAAATCCGCACACGCCGGACAACCTTGCCCGCGACAAGCTACAAACGGGTGATTGCGATCATTACCGATGGTGTGATCCTGAATTTCATCGTCACCCCGATCATGGCGATCGCCCTTTATGTGATGTCATCTTTGGACGTGAATTTCGAATCTCCAACCGTCATGATGTCCATACAGATTGGTTCCAGCATCCTGGAGTTGATTGTAGCCGGGATTTACTTTGCAACCGGCGAAGCGGGTGTCGACCAGGCGACATTCGGAAAGAAAACGATGGGGTTGTATGTTTGTGACGATGAATATCGCCCCATTTCCACACTCCAGGGATGGGGAAGATACCTCGGCTATACTTTCCTGACTCCGCTGACATTATTCATCAGCGTACTGATGGCACTGTTTCGCGAAGACGGAAAAACATTGCACGATCTGATTACCGGCACTCAGGTTCGTATGGACAAGGTCAGGAAAAAACAGAAATCGGAGGAAGATCAGGAATAAACCACGTTTCGATGGAACCGGTGAAAAACGGAAGAACCTGTTTTGCGTAGCGATTGCATTTTTCGGCACTCACTCTTTCCACCACGGTCTGTTCTTCCGGATGAACTCTGTAATGGCTTGATACTTGGGGGCGGTATCTGTTTCCTGATGTTCGGTTTCCAGCATCCCCCAACTGCCGTATTTGCTGGGACGGGCGACACTGGAAAAGACGGTAAACAGTTTTCCGCCAGCCGCTTTCCAACTGGCCAGATCTTCCAGATAAAGCTGCTTCATTCGGGGATCACGGTTCGCCGAGATGAACAGTTTTGTTAACGCCTCATTGTTCTGGGCGGGACCTGCACCAACCAGATGCTGTCCTCCTTCGTAGGAAATGACCTGCAAATGCGCTTTGTCCGCCATTGCAACGACAGCTTCGATTTTCTTCCGATTCTCCGCGATACTTTTTCGACATTCACGAAAAATCTGGTCGAGTGACATTTTTACCGTTTGGCTGGCCCGATTTGGTCTCCCCAATTGACCGCCAAAGTAGGGAGCGATGGCGATCGCATCGGCCTGTTTCCAGGCGTTATTGAATGTCATGACCTGTTCACTGACCCAGGGGTTGGCCGATTGGCTTCCCAACACACGAACCAATCGAGCAGTTCCGCCAAAAACGTCTTCCCAGATTTTGAAGATTTCCACGGATCGTTTTGAATGATAGAACAACTGGGCCTGAAACGCGTTGTTGGAAAGCTTCAATTCCCGTCCGCGTCTGGCTGCGTATTGTGCCTGTGGGAACTGCCTGTTCCAGACTTCGTTGGAGTGCTCAAGATAGATTTTACGATCTGGCCCCAGTTTTTCTTTTGTCATTAAAGCGAACTGCCGAATGTAATCGTCACTGGCCAGATGAGGCATACAGAACCAGGGGTCTGCCTTCAACTTGTTGCAAAGAGCGATCATGTATTCCAGCGAGACTCCTTTTCTCGCCTGGGAAGAATCGGTCGGCTTGGGGCGCTGCGACCACTCTCGAATTTCCGAACCGTTGGTCTCCATCCAGTCCATAAAACGGATGACACGAAACTGGCGGCAGCGGTTGACGAAGTGTGGATAAAAAGGGTCTTTTTGCCATTTGTCCTCAAAGCCCGGCATGATTACATGAATATTGCGAACCGGATCGTTTGGGTCCGTCTTAAGCAGATTGAGCATGATTCGACCATCCTGTGCCACCTCCAGTTCGATCCGCCCCGGTGACCGTCTGACGATGCGGACCCCCTTGAAATCAATTTCTCCCTTCCCCTGGTACAGGCAGATATAACGTCCTTGTGGATTCCCGCCCGCCCAGCACATCAACGCGGTAGCATATTGCCCGGGCTGCAACCGCCTGATCCAGCCCTGTTCGGTCAGTTCCAGTTCCGGCCCCGTGCCCCAACGTTTTCCCACTGCCTGGGAGATCCATCTTCGGGAGTGCATAAAGACATCAACAAAAGGCATTTCAGAAGAATAGTCGACCACATGTGACAAATTGAGTCCCAAGGGAGATTGCCGGCTCTCCTGTTCAGCTCGCAGTATGGAAGTGAACAACATGAAAAGGGACAGACTCAAAGTCGTACGGAAGAAAGTTGAACTTCGCATCGCTTCTTTCCTGAAATGGTTCCCGGCACGGCTGGTCTGTTCTGACCGTCGTAACCAAAATGAGATTTTCAAAAGTTTTCGCACCGTTCGTAAGCTTTAACCGTTGGTAGTACAGATATTCTGGCTGATATTATGACTGATCAACAGATGCATCGTACAGAAGAAGATAGTACGAAACAGCCGCAATAATAGCAATAATTGTCGCAAGAGACGGGGTAACAAGAGACGAGGTAACAATAGACGGAGAGCCACAAGACCGGGTAAAAGGCCCAGGCAGTGTAGTCAGCAGACTGGTCAATGAAAGAGTTGAGAACCGGGAGGATGGAGTCGTCCACTCGAATCTACACGAGTTTGACATGTTTTGCGGTGATCGATTCTTTGCAGTTCACCAATTCCTGCGGAGAGCCGGCAAAAAGAACCTTGCCGCCCTGATCCGCTGCTCCCGGGCCGAGATCAACAACCCAATCGGCAGCCTGGAGCATCAGTGGATGGTGATCAATGGCGATAACCGTATGCCCCTGTTCAACCAGACGTCTGAAGCAGGAAATCAAGGTATTGGCATCCTGCGGATGCAACCCCGCGGTTGGTTCATCAAACAGATAAAGTTTGCTTTTCCCGGATGATTCCGTCAGAAAGGAGGCCAGTTTCAGCCGTTGGGATTCTCCTCCGGAAAGTGTTGAGAGAGACTGCCCGGTTTTCAAATAGCCGAGTCCGACTTCCCGCAACATTTGCAGCCGTCTTTGTATCGCCTGATGGTTGTGAAAGAACTCGAATGCCTCATCAATCGTCATGCTTAACACGTCGTGGATATTTCGCCCGCGGTATTTGACAGACAGAGTTTCCTGATTAAATCTTTTTCCCTTGCATTCGGGACAGGTGACAGAATGATTTGCCAGAAAATGCATGTCGATTTCGAGAAGCCCGACACCCTGGCAATGTGTGCAACGCCCCCCTGCGGAACCGTTGAAGCTGAATCGTGTTGCCTGAAAGCCGAGTTTCTGGGCATCGGCGGTGCTTGCGAAGAGTCTGCGGATTTCGTCGAACGCTTTGATATACGTGATGGGAGTGCTGCGGATCGAACGGTTGATGGCAACATCGTTTACCAGAACAGCTTCGGCAATCGATTCATACCCGCATAGCCGAGCCTTGCATGCTCGTTCCGGTTGCTCCTGTTCGGCCCCATCCGTTTGCGTCAATTGGGTATTCAGAATGGGGAAAATAGTATCGCATAACAGGGATGTTTTTCCGCTGCCGCTGACGCCGGTAACAACTGAAAGACGTTGTAGCGGAAATTTGACTGCCTCCTGTTGCACATTTCGACAACAAATTTCTGTTGCGATCAGAAAGGGGGTTTCTTCATCGACGGGTCTGTGAATGTATTTCGCAGCAGAGACTTCCCCCCGCAACCATCTCGCAGTGCAACTCTCACCCTGTTCGCAGAATGTGGAGAAAGGGCCTTCATAAAGAATGTTTCCACCCTCCAGCCCCGCTGCCGGACCGAGTTCTATCATATGTTCAACCCGCGAGAGCATTTCCACGTTGTGTTCGACCATGATCACCGTGTTATCCTGATCGCGAAGATCTTCAATCGCTTCCAGTACCTTGAGGCAATCATGTTGGTGCAAGCCGGCAGATGGTTCATCAAAAATGAAAAGCACATTGACAAGTCGGCTGCACAGCGCATTGACCAGTGAGACACGCTGAAATTCGCCGTTGGAAAGAGATGTCAACCTCCGATCGGGCTGCAAATACCCCAACCCGAGTTTGCATACTGTTTCAAGCCTCCTGTAAAGATCCTGCAGGACCTCAACATTGGTGCCGTCAGGCTGGTTCAGAGTTTCTGTGGATCGCTGTAGAAATTCAAGCAGAGCATCACAGCGGTACTGCACCAGATCCTGAATCGGCACATGGGCCAGTCGAACCGTTCTGGCCAGTTCATTCAATCCCAATCCCAGGCAGGTTCTGCAGGTGAGGGTCTGTCTGTTCTCTTTCACCAGTCCTGTTCCCGAACAGTCCGGGCAGGCTCCGATGGGGGAAGATCGTTTGAAAAGAGGCGGTTGGATTTCGGGGTATTGCTGATGACAGCAACTGCAGCTGTTCTCTTGTGGATAATATTCCAGAATCCACTTTCGTTCCGCTTCGTCCTGCACAATAAGAGAGCCGAGTTGATTCTGTCCTGAAGGCGGGGCAGAAGGATCAATCAACAGAACGACGCAATTTTGCCCCACGGAAAATGCCTGCTCGAGACTTTCCTGCAGTCGTTCCGGTGAAGTATTTCTCGCGGCGAGTCGATCGACCAGAACCAGTGAGTTGAAAGAAGATGAATCTGGTTTGAGATCGATAAAACGATGAAAGCCCTCCTGTTCCCACTTTTTTTTCTGTTCCGCTTTTGAAATCTTTTCTCCCGTTTCAAGAGGAAAGGTAATCTGGAACCTTGTTCGATCCGGAAGCTGCGCGATACGCTGCGCAAGACTCGATGCATCATAGGCGGTAACAGGAGCATCGCATTTCGGGCAAAACATCTTTCCGGCACGCACTGCCAGAATTGCGAGTGCATCGATCAGTTCGGTCGCTTCTCCCACTTGTGAGTTTCCGCTATGCATGCGGTTTGCCTGACCAATGGCGATCGAAGGGGGAAGGTGTTCGATACGATCGACATCGGGACGCTCGAGTTGCTGCAAAAATAGTCGGGCAGAGGATGAGAGCGTTTCGAAGTACCTGCGTTGCCCTTCTGCGTGAATGGTATCGATCGCCAGGCTGCTTTTTCCGGAACCACTAACGCCTATAATCGCGGTCCAGCGCCCCAGCGGTATTTGTAGCGATACATCCTGCAGATTATGAACACGGGCACCCGAAATGACGATCTGCCGCGGGGTGGCGGATTCCGGATCATCCCGACGAGGTGCAAGTGAGGTGTTCATGATCAGTTGATGCAGATTTCGGGAAAGAGAGCATGGCAGACGAAAGTTGAAACAGGAAGCATTGTCCTGACCGCTGCGACAATTTTCAAACCGTCACGGCCAGTATCTGGCATCTCTTTTCGCTCGACGGTCGAATCTGTTGATTATCTGTTGTTGATTATGTTGATTATATTACGTTGATCATATTCTCTTCTCAATCATTCGTCTGCTCTGCGGGATCATCGCTTTCGTTTTCGCTTCCCGCTTCGTCTGTTGTGCGGGTCGTCTCAGCTTTTTCTTCACGGGGAGGCTTGATCCAGATATCACCATAATCAACAAGTTGAACGGCACGGAACTGATGATGTCTCAATAACTCCAGTACCGCCAGGAACATGCCAATCACCACACTTCTGTCTTCTGTTTTGTCGAATAGTGATTGAAAAAGCACTTCTCCCTGCTCGCGCACCTGTTTGCCAATCTGTTCGACATAGACATGAACCGGTGTCGTATCGAAGCGGAGTTTGTGAATGCCGTCCGCCTTTTTCTTGCGGACAATCCGTGCAAAAGCCCCAACAAGATCCCAAACTTCAACATCCTTGATGTAGTCATCGGCGGGAGAGCGTTTCGTATCCGGACGTTCATCGGCCAACCGGGGATAGCGATCCTGCCAGGCAAGAGCCTGCTCCTGAAGTAACTCAGCCGCATCCTTGAGTCGTTTATATTCCAGTAACTGCAGCACCAGCCCCTCGTTGGCAGAATCAGATTCCAGTTCTTCCTCCTGTTCCTGCTCCTCTTCTGGAGTACGAACCAGTGCCAGGCGGCTTTTGATTTCCGCCAACGTCGATGCTGTTACCACAAAATCTGCAGCGATATCAAAATCGATAATCTCCAGCACTTCCAGATACTCCTGGAATTCCGTGACGATTTCTGTTAGTGAAATATCGAGGATGTCCAACTCGTGCTTGCGCACCAGATACAGCAGCAAATCGCGAGGACCGCTGAAAAGATCCTGAAGATCAATGCGATATATTTGTGCTGTTGTCATAAAATGGTGCGGGAAGGTAAAAGTTGCTGGAATGACCGATTATCGATTCATCGACTCTCCGGTGTCCGGTAACACTTTCCGGGGGCGATACGGACTCCCTTGACATCATCGACTGCACAACTGTCTTAACTTGAAAAGCGAATGCAGGTTACCCATATTGCCATGTCAGGCAGGTGTTTGCGTTTTTCCTTCTGTTTCTCCTGAATAATTCGAACAGGTCTGCGTTGATTTCGATCATCATTCCAACACTGAACGAAGAGTCGAATATTGCTTCTTTGCTGGAGTCGTTGCGGTCGATTCAGGAGCAGGACTGCTGTCAGTGCGAGATTATTGTTGTCGACGGCGGTAGTTCCGATCGAACAACAGAGTTATGTGAAAAAGCGGATCTCTTGCTGCATTCACAACCGGGACGGGCGGTTCAACAGAACCTGGGAGCGAAACAATCACGGGGGGAGATTCTTCTTTTCTTGCATGCGGACTGTCGATTGAAACCGGGAGGGCTGGCCGCGGTTCAACAATTATTCGCCGAGGGCAGGCATGTTGCGGGCTGTTTTCGGCAGCGAATCGATCATCCCGCCTGGAAGTACCGAATACTGGAGTGGGGCAATTCCTTTCGGGCACGCTGGTTCCAGTCGGCTTATGGCGATCAGGGACTTTTTATAACCCGGAAGGTTTTCGAGCAGGCGGGCGGCTTCCCCAACGTTCCCTTTCTGGAAGATCTTCTTTTCATGAAAAAAATGCGAAGAATAGGAAAAGTGGGAATGATTGATCAGGAGATCGTCATCAGTCCTCGCCGTTGGCAAAAAACGGGGGTCTTCAAGCAGACGATCATCAATCGCCTGTTTGTGAGCCTGGCGTATTTGGGAGTCTCTCCTCACATTCTTGCAAAATACTATCCACAGATTCGCTAGGCTGTGCAGGCTTCTCATCTTTCGCATCTCTCATATTTCGTCTGCTCTTAACTGGCATTGACCCCATCAGTTCTGTTCTTCTATATTCCGTCGCCCCGTATGACCCCCGTGTCGGGAAGTTCCTCTGAATGCGGCTGATTTTTGACGAGAAGGACAGCTCGTATTACTAACGGTAAAAGTTTGCGAACGGCTCGCAATTTTTAGAAAATTATCAGTTTGGTTACGGCTATCAGAATGAACCAGCCGCGTTGGGTAATCGGTTTATTCCAGTGTCGAACTTCCGGATTGATGAGATTCCGGATTGATGTTGAGCGTCAGTCGGCGTTTTCGGTTACAAAAGGTTCCAACGCGTTACACCACAATGCCTGCCTGCAGCGTCAGGAATTCGATGTTCGGCCTGGGCACACTATTTCCAGTCGAGCGGCGGTCGGGAAAATAAACCTGTGATAAGGATCTTTGCCTGTTAGGCGAGAACACAAATTATGCGAGAACACAAGCTCCACATATTTCCCGGCTATATGAAGCAGGCCCTCGAATTCTTTGCAGGTCAGCAAGCGGGACAGCATATTCTGGATTTGCCTTCGGGTAGCGGGAAATTGACTTCAGCTCTGCGAAAACAGGGGCATCGTGTCACGCCGGCCGATATCAACAATCATCAGGAGGATTTTGTTTACGCCGATATGACAAAACGGCTTCCCTTCGATGACGAAACATTTGATGGTGTTGTCTGTCTGGAGGGGATCGAGCATGTTTTGAACCCGTATCTGCTTCTGGGAGAGTTGATTCGTGTTTCGAAAATTGGCGGACATATCATTGTTTCCACGCCAAACATCATGAATATGTATTCGAGGTTGCAGTTTCTGTTTACCGGTACTTTTTATCAATTTCATCCAGCCCAACTTCATGACTATGGCCCCGATGAGACAGTCGATCGCTTTCATATTTCGCCGATGTCCTATCATTCGATGCGGTATCTTGCCAATTATTTTGGGGCAGATGTGGCGCAGGTGAAAGGTGACAAGACGAAGCGGGCGTTCCTGATGCCTGTCTATGCCGGGATTTCTCTGGCAGGCAAACTCTGGTCCCGATCGCTGTTCTTCTCGAACAAGTACAAACAATATCGAGAGCGAAATGAGGCCATCTACAGGGATATCAATTCAAAAGGAGTATTGACGGGACGCTCGATCGTGATGATTTTTGAAAAGAGAAGAGCAACCCAATATTTTCCGGCAGAAGAACTGGACACAGACAAATCCGAGCAGTCTCTTGCGCAGGTGGCATGAGATTTAATCGGCAGACAAATGATGGTTCAGGGAGGAACCATGACAAAACAGATAACAGATATGCCCCACCGGCCCCCCTTCTCGGCGGCTGTCATCTGCTTCAACGAGCAGGAATACATCGGGCAGTGTCTGGAATCGCTCACCTGGTGCGATGAAGTTGTGCTTGTCGATTCCGGTTCAGAAGATGCGACGCTGGAAATCGCCAGTCGTTTTGCGAACGTGAAAGTTCATTCCCGTCCTTTCGATAATTTTATCAATCAGAAAAACCATGCCCTGTCGCTTTGCAGGCATGAGTGGGTTATTTCGCTTGATGCAGATGAGCTGTTGGTTCCGGAATTGATTGAGGAAATCGGGCAACTCGATTTCAAAAAGGCAGGCTATCAGATTGGGCGGCGGACATTTATCGGCACACAGGAAATAAAACATGGCAATTGGAGTCCCGATTACCAGTTGCGAATATTCAGGAAATCAAGGGCGAAATGGGGAGGCACCAATCCGCATGAAACGGTGCTTCTGGAGGGCAGCGTGGGAAAATTGAATAAAAGGATGCTGCATTTCAGCTATCACAACATTGATGAATTCATCCAGCGAAACCGCAAGTACGTCCATATGATGGTTGATTACCTGTCAGATCAGGGACGCACAACCAATGCGGCGGAACCTTATGTGCATTGTGTCGGCAATTTTATGAAGGCTTATTTTCTCCGCGCGGGTTTTCTGGATGGAAAAGCGGGGTTTTCACTGGCAAAACATATTGCGGGTGGCTCCTTTTTGAAGTACCGCCTGTTGGCAGAGAAAAACAGACAATCGAAAGCGGCTTGAAAGGAAGAATGAAAAAGAAAACATCGGGGGCGTCTCGGTCTATTCGAAATCTACCTCAAAAAAGTGGTGAGCTGGCCGGTTGCCGCTCTGTTGCAACAATCTGTGCAATACCTGTGTGTGATTTTTGACAAACGTGATTGATATCAGGGAATCAGTAAAATGGCTCTTTTGCCTCAACAAGTGAAATCGGTACTGCGTCGTCTGAAACAGGGGATTCGCCGACTGGATATGAGCAGACAGCTCAACAGGAAAATGCCGGATTTGATCCCCGAAGACCGGGAAATCATTGAAAAAGTGCAGCCGTTTACACTGCTGAGTCCGGATCGGATTTACGCTTTCATCGAGGCGACCCGACACGTTGTCCAAAATCGGATTCCGGGGGCGATCGTTGAATGCGGTGTCTGGAAAGGGGGAGCGGTGATGTCTTCCCTGCTGACGCTGAAAAGACTTTCCGCTACGGATCGGGAGGTCTTTCTGTACGACACGTTCGAGGGAATGCCCAAGCCGGGTGAAGGTGACAAACGCTGCGATGGCGATGCACTGGATATCGGGTTTGCGGAAAGACAGGTCGATGAAGACAGTTCAACCTGGTGTCGAGCCGAGTACGGGGAAGTCCATAAAAACATCGTCAGTTGTGGCTACCCGATGGATCGCATCCAGTTTGTGAAAGGGAAAGTCGAGGAGACGATTCCCGGCACGCTTCCCGATCGCATTGCCGTGCTGAGACTTGATACCGACTGGTATGAATCGACGAAACACGAATTGGAAAATTTGTATCCATTGCTCTCACCCGGCGGCGTGTTGATTATTGATGATTATGGCCACTGGGAAGGGGCACGCCAGGCGGTCGATGAATACTTCGCTGCCCACAACATTCCCATGTTGCTCCATCGAACCGATTACACGGGCCGAATTGGAGTCAAGGCGGCATAAAACGCGGACATAAAAAACGCGCAAACCATGAATACGCCATGGTGATTGGATATTCTGTATCGGATAAATGGGACGATGCAACTCGCTCCAGTGGATTGATAAAGGGATAAATAATGCGGCGATGCTCAGAGACTCTGGAAGCGGAAATGACCCCGGCCGAGCAGAAATTTCTGCAGAACATCATTCGAAAAAAGAATTTTTCCGGGCCACATCTGGAAATCGGAACCGCTGCAGGCGGTACGTTATGTAAAATGATGAAGTGCTTCGATGATCAGACGCGACCGAAGTTTGTCGTTGTTGATCGCATGACGTACTTCCCCGACCAGTTGACGATTGTGAAGGAGAATCTTTCCCGAAATGGACTACCTGAAAAAGGGGTCGAGTTCCGTACCACGACCAGTGCAGAGGCTTTTGCACAGGCAGAGAAACAGGATGACCGTTTCGACTTCATTCTTGTCGATGCCTCGCACAAAATACTGGCAGTCATGGCTGATCTGCGCTGGTTGCGCCTGCTCAATGTGGGGGGCGTCGCCTGTTTCCACGATTATGCGGAGAAGTTTCCGGGAGTCAAACTTTCGATCGACCGCTTTCTTTCCCGCTACAAAAATGATGAAAAAGTCGGCCTGGCCGATACGTTGCTTGCAATCCGAAAAACAGCCTCCTGCGAATCACCCGAAGTTTCCCCTCTCGATCGCGTTTACAGCATGATGATGTATCTGCCACTGGAGGTGCAACGGAAAATCAACAAGGCAAAAAAACAGAAGGCGGCTTAGCCCGGATTCTTTGCCAGTCGCCAGATGCTTGCCCGTGTTCCTTTTATTGCTCCGGCCATGTCGGATCAGGGGAAGCTCCGGAATGAGTTTTCCCGGGTGATTTATGGAAACAGGTTTGAATTCAAAAAAATATCGCATTGCGATGATCCGCCAGCGGTTTCGATTTGATGGCGGAGGGGAGCGCATCGTTTCCCGCATGAAGTCCGTTCTCGAAGATCAAGGGCACGAGGTGACCTTGATCACAAGAAAATGGCAAGATGATTCCGATACGGTCATTCGTTGTGATCCGCCAAAGCCGACGCGCGTGTTGCGGGAATCGCTTTTTGCCAAATGGGCAATTCGGGCAGCGAGAGAACAGCGGTTTGATCTCGTTCAGTCCCACGAACGGATCCCGGGGAGTTCGATCTATCGGGCCGGAGACGGAGTCCACGCCAGTTGGCTCGAACAGCGATCCCGGACGATAGGGTGGTTTTCGCGAATCGGTCTTCGCTCAAGTTCATATCACCGTTATGTACTGCGGGCAGAAAAATCGCTGTATGAACATCCTGATTTACGGGCGGTCATATGCAACTCCCGCATGGTTCAGCAGGATATTGCAAAACGGTTTTCGATTGATCCCGCCAAGTTGAAGCTTATTTACAATGGTGTGGATACGGATCATTTTCACCCTGATTTGAAAAAGCATCGGGCCGCAATCCGTCAACAGTGGCGATTACCGCAAGATGCTCCCGTCTATCTGTTTGTTGGCTCCGGTTTTGAGCGGAAAGGAGTCAATCGACTGTTGAACGCCCTGGCAGAACTGTCGGAAGGTTATGCACTGATCGTGGGACGAGACAAATCGATGAAACGCTCGGAACGGCTTTCACAACAGTTGGGAATTGCGAATCGCGTTCGATTTGTGGGCGTCCAGAAAGAAGTGGCCCCTTTTTACGGAGCGGCCGATCTGCTTGTGCTGCCGACGCTTTACGATCCCTTTCCGAACTCGATTCTGGAAGCGATGGCTTCCGGATTGCCGGTGATTACCAGCACTCAATGTGGGGGTGCGGAGTTTGTAGAGAATGGGGAAAATGGTTTTGTTTGCGATGCGTTGGATCATCCAGCGTTAGTTGAGGCGATGAAACGCACTTGCGGCGTACAGGCGAAAAAAATGGGAGAAAACGCTCGGGAAAGAGTGGAACCCCACACCCTTTCGGCAATGAACAATCAACTAGCTGCGCTGTATCGGGAATTGTTGAACGAACCACGGTGACCGTTGTCATCACACCTCCCGCAGTAGTGACAATGCGTTCTGTATCAGGGGCTCGTAATAACATTACCGCCAGGTCGGTATATTGTCTTGCCGGGATGTGGATCGATATTTTCAGATAATTTTGTGGCTCCTCTTGAAATTAGTCGATGCGGGGACAAATTGCACTGGATGAAAACGCCATGAATTCCTAGATTACCCCGGCGTTGCCGGTCTGTTTCAGTTGCTGGAACACCGGTCGCCGGAACGTGATTTCATATTGTCTACAGGTTTCGCGCCGTTGACTCGTTGATCTGTTGACTCATTGATTTCGCCGGTAGCACACGATCGTACCGACAAGGGTAGCCGCTCAAAAGAGGGGCGAACCGGATAACTTTCGCAAGGAAGCGAATTTGATATGTCGATTATTGAGGGATTATCGCGAATCTGGCCATACGTTGGCAAATACCGCGCCCGGGTTGCGGTTTCGTTTCTGTTTGCCTGTTTGACGGGGCTATTTTGGGGAGCGAATCTGTCTATTGTTTTCCCTGTCTCCAATGTTTTGATGAAGGGAAACATGCAGAGTTATG
>JALWSL010000372.1:4425-5860 GCA_027080405.1 Planctomycetaceae bacterium | reverse complement strand
TTCTGAAAGCTCCAGAGAAACAGGTCGTTCTGTCCCAATTTCAGGAATTGAAACGAAAAGGAATCGATTCAATTGCTCTTTGCCTGTTGCACGCTTCTGCTCATCCGGAACATGAATTACTCCTTGAGCAATGGGCTTCAGAGATCGGCTTTGCGGAGATATCGGTTTCACATCGTTTGAGTTCCTCTGCCAGGTTTATTTCCCGTGGAGATACGACGCTGGTCAACGCGTATTTGAATCCAGTCCTGGCAGATTATATTGAATCAATCGAAAAATCGTTGCCGGGCTGTGAGTTGAAGTTGATGACATCTTCCGGCGGGCTTGTTGCCGCGGAGCATTTTCAGGGAAAGGATAGTATTCTTTCCGGGCCGGCGGGAGGGGTCGTCGGGTTTGCCGAGATCGGAAGGAAACTCGGGTCATCACTCAGTATCGGTTTTGATATGGGCGGCACAAGCACCGATGTTTCCCGCTTTGATGGTCAATTTGAGCAGGAGTATGAATCGGTCAAGGCAGGTGTCCGGTTGGCGACTCCCATGTTGGCAATCGAAACCGTTGCAGCAGGTGGAGGTTCGGTTTGCTACTTCGATGGTGTCAGGCTGCACGTCGGTCCGGCATCAGCCGGAGCAGATCCCGGACCCTGCTGCTATGGGAAGGGAGGCCCTCTTACTGTTACCGATATGAATTTTTATACCGGGCGACTGTTGGCGGATCGTTTTCCGATTCCACTCGATTGGGATGCTGTGCATCAGAAGCTGGTTGAGCTTTGTAGACGTCTGGCGAATGCTGCGATGCCCCAACAATTCACGCCGCAACAACTGGCAGAAGGTTTTCTGGAGATTGCGAACACACGCATGGCTCGGGCGATTCGAAAAATCTCAGTTGCCCGTGGCTATGATCCGGCTGATTACTTGCTGGTCTGCTTTGGAGGAGCAGGTGGTCAACATGCCTGTGCATTGGCACGTGAACTCGGAATGCCGCGTATCCTCGTGCATCCTCTGGCGGGCGTGTTGAGCGCCTACGGTATGGGCCAGGCAGATATTGTGCATCATGCTGCAAAGTCAATACTGAAGCTCTGGAATGACTCCTTCGAAGAAGAAGTGGGACAGCTTTTTGGCCAGTTGGAACAACAGGCGATGGAAAAAGTTCTGGCTGATGGGATTTCGCGGGAACATATTTCTATTGCCCAAAAATCGTTGGATATCCGCTATTCAGGGCAGGAAACAGCATTGAATATCCCGATGCCCGAGCAGGGGAGTTTTCCGGATGCGTTTCACCAGGAGCATCACCGGCGATATGGCTTTTCATATCCCGGTAAAACGGTTGAGGTGCTCACTGCCAGAGTGGAAGCAGTTGGCCAGGTTCGTGTGAAATCGTCGGATCATTTTACAGATTCCCTTTTGCCGAATCGAACCGGAATCGATTCTCCTTCAGCGGC
>JALWSL010000372.1:0-4415 GCA_027080405.1 Planctomycetaceae bacterium | reverse complement strand
CCGAAATCAACTGCAAAAATTTTCCTGCAGGGAAGTGAAACGGTTGCAACCGTTCATTCACGGGAAGACCTTTTCCCCGGTCAGGTGATTGACGGCCCTGCACTGGTTTGTGAGCAAACTTCGACCACAATCATCGAGCCTGATTTTACCGCTCATGTACTTTCAGCAGGCGAGTTGGAAATTGTAAATCATGCTGAACGCGGGCAGCCGATTCATCACAGCGGGAAGGGCGCTTCTTCCTCGAAGAAGGCGGATCCGGTGCTGCTCGAAGTCTTTCATAATCATTTTGCCTCGATCGCCGAGCAAATGGGTGAAACGCTTCGGCAAACAGCTCACTCGGTGAACGTGAAAGAGCGGCTTGATTACAGTTGCGCGCTGTTCGATCCGCAAGGGCGGTTAATCGCGAATGCTCCCCACATTCCCGTCCACCTTGGAGCGATGGGAGAAACAGTCAAGCGAACCCTGGCCGATAATCCCCGACTTTCACCGGGAGATGTTTTTGTTGCCAACGATCCGTATCAGGGAGGTTCCCATTTGCCGGATATCACCGTGATTTCTCCGTTGGTCGATTCGGAAACCGGGCGGATCCTGTTCGTTGTTGCCTCACGCGCCCATCATGCGGAAATTGGTGGGGTTACTCCCGGAAGCATGCCACCATTTTCAAATAATCTGGCTGAAGAAGGCGTTGTCTTACGGAATTTCCCCCTGATAAAAGAGGGAGTCAGCCATTTCGATTCTTTGCGGGTTCTTTTGACCAGCGGGCCTTGGCCATCACGGGCTGTAGAGGACAATCTGGCTGATATTCAGGCCCAGATGGCAGCCAACAGAATGGGAATTGAGTTGCTATCCGGACTGATCGAATCCCGCTCGCTTTCGATTGTCCAGGATTATATGCAATACATCAGGCAGGCATCTGCAGCGAAGACAAAACTCGCGCTCAGCCAGCTCAGACAGGGAACGCACCACATGACGGATTACCTGGATGACGGCAGCCCGATCAGCGTGGCAATCAGAATCGAAAAGGAGAAAGCAACCGTTGATTTCACCGGAACCGGCCCTGTTTTGAAGACGAATTTGAATGCGAATCGGGCAATTGTTACCGCTGCGGTTCTGTATGTTTTCCGTTGTCTGATTGCAGAAGACATTCCCCTGAACGAAGGTGTTCTGGAGCCGATTGAAATTGTCCTGCCGGAATGCCTGTTGAATCCGCCTGCCAGGGAGGAGCCCGCACAGTGTGCAGCGATGGTCGGAGGGAATGTGGAAACCTCCCAAAGAGTCGTTGACGTTTTGTTGGGGGCGTTGGAACTGGCAGCGGCAAGTCAGGGAACGATGAACAATCTTACCTTCGGCGATGAAACGTTCGGATATTACGAAACAATTTGCGGCGGTAGTGGGGCAACGAAAAAAAAGGCGGGCACCGACGCGGTGCATACTCACATGACAAATACGCGATTGAGTGATGTCGAAGTGATCGAGAGGCAGTACCCGGTTCGCATCAAAAAATTTTGCATCCGAAAAGGTTCTGGCGGGCAGGGTAAAAATGCAGGGGGGAATGGTATCATTCGAGAAATCGAATTTCTCAAACCATTGAGAGTGTCGATGCTCTCTCAAAGGCGTGGGAAGTATCCTCCGTTTGGATTGTCTGGCGGCGGGGCGGGACGCATCGGACAGAATTTGATTCGAAGAAATAATGATGCCTCCGAAACTGATTTGGGAGGTTCCTTTCACATCGACGTTTTTCCGGGCGACCTTCTGATCATCAAAACGCCGGGTGGTGGGGCCTGGGGAAAGGGGGATTAACCATTCGGTTTGAATTTGATATGCAATGCTCCCTGGCAATGCACACACTGGACATTGCAGTTGTTCATTTCCATGGATGAGCGAATCCGATTCTTGCAGTAGGGGCAATCGACATAGGTCGCGGTAACACGATCGTTATTCTCTTTCAGGTTCATTTTGAACTGATGAGCGCAGCGATTGCACTGAACATTGGCATCAAGAAATTGACCGGGAATCTTCAACTCCTCGTTGCAACCCGGGCACCGAAAGAATATCCCCTTCGGTTCAATCAGCAGAACCTGTAACCCCACCTTTCCGGGAGATTCGATCACTGCAGAACCGGAATCCTCCATTTCATCCGGTTCGATCTCCTGCAACGGGATAAAGTCGGGGACATCGACAAAGCTCACTTTCAAATCCGGGTTCAATAACGCCCGACAGGTTTGACAGGTGATGAGATTGGGAGGCATAAAGTCGCCACAGTCCGGGCAATTTCCTCCAGGCCAAGCTCCCATGTTTTTTCCTTCAATCTATTCTGAATTCTCTCAAAACGAATATGCAGGCACAAAGCGAGGCTAATTATCTCCAGTGCAGCCTGAACGCGGATAGCCCAGCACGGCTGGTCTGTTCTAACCACCGTAGCCAAAATGAAACTTCCAAAAGTTTTCGTACCGTTCGTAAACTTAAACCGTTAGTAGGACAAAAACCCGATCTATTAACACCGCAAACACCTGCGATGTGGCAGGGAATCTGCATTACTAACGGTAAAAGCTTGCGAATGGCTCACAAATTTCAGGAAAATACCGGTTCGATGACGGCTATCAGAATGAACCAGCCGTGCTGGGCAATTCGTTGGAATCCGTTTTGAGTTTGGCCCGAACAGTGAGTGATTTATTTAGCTTCGATGCAGAATAGCTTGGTGGCTGTCTTCAGGTACATCCGTCCGTTGGCCACAGCTGGGGTCGCGAACGATGTCTCGCCGAGAGAAACGCGCCCAAGTTCTTTGAACTCGTCTGCTACCGACATCACTACCACTGTACCGTCTTCATCAATCGCATACAAGCGGTTTTCCAGCCAGATGGGAGAGCCACTGAAGTTCCCCGAAATTCGCACCGTCCAAATTTCTTTCCCATCAGCCGCGTTCAGGCAACGGACCATTCCACGATCAAGAACCATAAACAGACGTCCATTTTTGTAGAGTGGGGTCGGGGCATAGGGAATTTTGCGTGTGATGGTGTATCTCGGTTTGAGTTCCCCTTTTTGGTCGAGCGGAATTGCCATGAGCAGTTTTCCGCTTCCGCCGGATCCGCACGTTGCCACAACGAGATCGCCCGCAATAACGGGGGACCCGACGGTTCGCATCGGGAATTCTTCACTTTTCCAGATGGTTTTTCCTGTCGCCAATTCCAGACCGGTAATTCCGGTTTTTCCGCTGACGCAGATTACTTCCACAATTCCATCTTTACGTTTTCGAACAACTGGCGTCGCGTAAGAAGTACGGCGGAACTCTCGTTTTGTTTCCCAGAGCAGTTTTCCGGTATTCAGATCGAGTGCATATACGGAACTCGGCCCCATCATATCCTTGGCAACAATCACATACTTGCCATGAATAATTGGCGAGCAGGCCGGGCCGTGTTGACTGGTGAATTCGCCCAGGTTTTTTCGCCAAAGTTCATCACCTCGCGAACTAAAGCTGGCGACAATAAAATTCTTTTCGTCTGCAAATGCAGCGACAACTTTTTCCCCATTGGTGGCAGGAGAACCAGAGGCAAAACTGTTTTTTTTGTGTAGATGCACACTATCGAGAGAAAGATCGCGTTCCCAGCGTTTTTTTCCGGTCGCTGCATCGAGGCAAATTAACCGACGAATTTTTCCTTCCTTCAGGGCGGAAGTCAGATAGAGATTTTCTCCCCAGACGACAGGAGACGAATGACTTTTTTCCGGCAGTTCAATTTTCCAGACATAATCTTTTTCGGTCCAGGTGACAGGGAATCCCGTTTCCAGGGAAACAGCCGTTCCATTGGGGCCACGAAACCGGGGCCAGTTTTCTGCCTGAGAAGTGTTGCACAGGCATACAACAAGCAATCCCGGTATGAAGACAGAAATACGAATCATCAAATCTCTCCTGAAATAAACGACTCCCGATGTTACCTTCCTGTCACACACGGTACCAGATTCACCGGGACTGAACCACCCAACAGTACCTTCTCACTGAAATCCTGCGAAAAAGTGATGGCAAATGTAGTACGTTCAGGAATTGTCGTACGCTGCCGGGTTCGTTGTAGTGTGCATTGAAACGCAACCAATGCGAGACTTCCTGTCTGCGCACGAAGATGTTTGCCTGTGTACGGAACGGTACGTCTCGACGTGGTTTACGATTGAACGCCTAGATTGAACCAAACGACTGGCGGTAAATGGGAATAAACCCGTACGCATGGTTGATTGCAACCGCCCGGAAGACAATAATCGCCCCGATAGAATAGAACGCCACGAGCAGCGCAACAGGCACAACATACCGTCCGGCTACTTAGCATACGGTTATTACCCTGCTGTCATCATCGTCGATGAACAAGACGCGGTCTTGCCAGACTCTGTGTTTTCCTGTATTTACCTGGTTTCTGTTATTTATCCGAGAC
>JALWSL010000371.1:4989-5869 GCA_027080405.1 Planctomycetaceae bacterium | reverse complement strand
GTGCAGAATCGACAAGACCGGGCGCAGAGCCGGTTCCGTTGCGAGAGGAACTGGCCCGCATCGTTCCCGTTGTCGAGCGTCTCGCCAGCCAGACGGACGTCCCCATTTCAATCGATACCACCAAAGCGGAAGTCGCTCGTGAATGCCTGCAAGCGGGAGCGGAAATCATCAATGATATCTCCGGATTGACATTCAGCGAGAACATGCCTGCCGTATGCCAACAGTTTGATGCCGGGGTTGTCTGCATGCATATCAAGGGGACACCGCAAACGATGCAGCAAAATCCTGTTTATGAAGATTGTGTTTCCGAAATCAGCAACTGGCTCGATGAAAGACTCGAATCTCTGAAACGGGCAGGCATACCACGCGAACGTGTTATGGTCGATCCCGGAATCGGCTTCGGAAAAACGGCAGAACATAACCTGGCCCTTCTTTCTTCCATCCGGGAACTGCGCGATCTTGGACGCCCGGTGTTGATTGGACATTCACGCAAGCGGTTTCTCGGTTCCATTCTCGGACGCGATCACGATGAACGTCTGGCCGGGACGATCGGCGTGTCAATTGCGCTCGCCGAGCAGGGAGCCGACATTCTAAGAGTCCACGATGTCGCCGCGATCAGCGACGCCCTGAAAAGCTGGCGGGCGATTCGAAAACAGCCAGCGACTCCCTGATACCCCAAGCAGGTCGGCTTCTCCCTGATCAACCGCATTGCCGCTATCGTACTGTCGCCATTCAGATCGGCTGCCATTTCTTCGGCAGAGATTGAGGCCAGCTTACTTCGCAGTTTCGCTTTTATTGAGGCAGCGGTCGATCTGTCGGACAGCCTGCCGCAGTCTTTGCGTGTTTTCTACGATGGCAAGTCTTAAATAGCCTTCGCCAT
>JALWSL010000371.1:0-4979 GCA_027080405.1 Planctomycetaceae bacterium | reverse complement strand
CCACGACCGGGGCTGACGGCAACACCACCTTCATCGAGCAGCTTCATGGAAAAATCGATCGATCCCATTTCTGCCCACGGCTCCGGAATTTTTGCCCAGACGAACATCGTTCCCTTCGGGCGTTCCAATTCCCACCCGATCCGCTCCAGACCGTCACAAAGGGCGTCGCGTCGCAGTTGATATTCAGCCGAAACGCTTTCCACCGCCGCTTCACAGTGTCGCAGCGCGACGATTGCAGCGATTTGCGTCGGCTGGAACAAACCGTAATCGTAGTATCCTTTAATCGTCGATAGCGCCCGAACCATCTCGGCATTGCCGGTACAAAAACCGACACGCCATCCAGCCATGCTGAAACCTTTGCTCATCGTGGTGAATTCGACACCGACATCAATCGCCCCTTCTGAAGAAAGAAAACTGGGAGCCTTGTAGCCGTCGAAGCAGATATCCGAGTAGGCGAAGTCGCTGATGACCAGAAATCCGTATTTTTTTGCCAGCGCAACCAGATCATCGTAAAAGGACTGTTCGACAACCGTTGTTGTCGGGTTATGTGGAAAGTTGACGATGACCAGCTTCGGCTTCGGATACTGGTGCTTGCAGGTATATTCGATGTTGGTCAAAAATTGTTGAGGGTCTCTGCAATCGAGCGAGATCACATTCCCCGAAGCAAGGGCGACCGCATAAACATGGATCGGGAAATAGGGAGCCGGCACGATCGCGGTATCACCCGGTCCCATCAACGCCAGACAAAGGTGACTGAACCCCTCTTTCGAGCCGATGCAGGTGACAACTTCGGTATCGGGATCGAGTCGAACACCATACTTTTTCCAGTAGCGGGCGGAAACTTCCTTGCGCAAATTGGCGATTCCATTTGAGACCGAGTAACGATGATTGCGCGGATCATTAAGCGCTTCTGCCATCTTTTCAATAATGAGCGGATCGGGTGTATCGGTCGGGTTTCCCATCCCCAGATCGATCACGTCAACCCCCTTGACCCGCTTTTCATATTTCAACTTGTTGATTTTCCCAAACAGATAGGGGGGCAGTCGCTTGACCCGCTCGGCAACGGGAATACTGAACGGTTGGTCGGAAAAAGGGACTTCAGATTCGCTACGCATGGCACAACAGTCAGGTTTAACAGAGTTAGAGGGAGTAAACGGTCTTTTACGGGGGTATCATACATGCTACTGCCTGTTTTGGACAGTACGGTTTTCCCGCTGGTTCACCCAATTTCTATCGCTGGACCGGTATTTCGCCTCAAGTTGTGCCAATGTAAAGTGGTTCGATGCCCAAGTTCGGCTATTTGCCTGAACAGATCCGGGAAACCGGTATCGATCAATCCCTCGCGAGACGCCTTTTGCAGGCTGGTTTGGTCAGGATAATCGACCGATTTCAACAATATCAAACGCTCGATTCCCATTTCCGCTGCCAGCCACAACGCGATACTGTCACTGGTTATATCCCATGTATGCGGCAGGTTGATAGTTGCGCCCGCCTCCAACCGGTCAATCCAGTTGGCTGCATTCAATATGGGAGTTTGCCCGTTCCTGATGGCTGCTTCCAGTTGGCCTTGAGCACCAACAACGCAACTTTCAGGGAGAATTCTGGCGAGCAGGGAAGCCGTCAGCGACATCGATTCAATTGCCAGATGATGGGCACGCTGTTCCCCCAGATGAAACAGGCGATCCCAAAGGCGCACAAGATCGGCGGGTTCCCCTCCTCCCGCCAGCAGCAGGACAGGAGAATCGAACCGGTCGAGAAACTGCCTCAGTTGCGTGGGAAACTCACCCCAGTCGAACAGGCTACCTCCAACCTTGCACAAGTACCGTGGGAACAGCCCGACAGGCTGCCTGTTGCCCTTTGCCATGTCGCTGGTGATGGGGTTCGGCCTTCTGATCTATAAGCGAACTTCAGACGTAATGCTTCAATGCCAGAACCAGAAAGACGATCCCTGCAATCAGGGCACCGGTGGAGAGCATCAGCAATCCGACATAAACATCCAGTTGAGGTGCGGGTTTGGGGCCGCGGTTAGAGCCTGCTCGTGACATTGTCGCCTCTCTTAATGATGCCTGATTTTGCCTTTTGAACGATTTCGCCTACTGACTGATCGGAATCGACATAGACCAGCTTGATCTGCCCCAGATATTTCGCTTTTTCCCCAGGTTGCAACCCCGAGCGAAACACGGTCAACGTGTGTCCCTTGACCAGTCCGTCATCACTGCCGAGGGAAATCTCGACCAGATCAACCGAACCTTTTTTGTTCTTTTCCGCTTTAATAACAACACCATCCACTTTGGGCGGTGGGTCTTTTCGGGCATTATAAATTCTGCGGTCTGTTTCAAGTCCGTGGGTTCGCACCACTTTTCTCAGGAAAGCGATCTCTTCGGTCAACTCCTTGTTTTTGGCCAGCAGGGCATCACGAACTGTTTTGACATTGTAAAGTTCGTCTTCGATCGCGAGAGAATCATCCGTTTTCTTTTTCAGTTTGTCATGCAGAACGGCGTTAGCCGCCCTTTCCGTCATCGCTTCTGTTCGACGGGCTTCCGCCTCATCTTCGGTGATCTCGGCCAATGCGGTTTGTGATTGCAGAAGGTTCGACACCTGTTCTTTTTCGTTTTGAAGATCTTCGATTGTAATTTTCTGTGCGGCAACAGTCGCCTCGGCGCGAACAGCGCGATCCTGTGCGTCTTTCAATGCGGAAGTGCTGTCATTTTTGAATTTATCAAACTCGCCCTGCAGATTTTGAAGCTGCGAGTTCAGTTGTTGATAGCTGGCTTCCTTCTTTTCCGCTTCCGCTTTCCAGTCCGTCTGGTAGGTAAAAACAGTCACAGCAAAGCCCATGAACGTGACGGACAAAAGAATTTGCATCACCACGAAAAACTTGCCGACAAATGACATCTTAACTCTCCCGGTCCCAACGCAAAGACTTGGTTTCGAACAATCACCCCAGTGCCAACACGGGAATATCCCCAATATCCCACACATCAGAGACAACGACCGCCGCTGTCTGCTGACGATACCAGACAACATTATGCCGGCAACATCATTACGCCGACAACATCGTGCCGGGTTTTTGCTCCATCTCCATCAGGGAAAACTGGGCCTTTGCCCTGCCATTTCAGCCGGTCTCCCTCGATGCTCCTATGAAGATAGCATCGAAAAAAACCGGAACAGACTCAAGAAAACAGAGATTTCCCCGCTCCAATTTCTGCAAATATAGTCAAAAAATCCCTACTGTAGGGATTTTTTCAGTTGTTGATGCCGCGTCTGCAATTTAATGAAGTTCCCCTGAACGCGGCGTATCATATCAGTAATCTGTTTCTGAAGCTGCTCGGCTCGAAATTGATCCGTTTCCACTTCCACCAGTTCTTCGCGAATCCGGTAGACATCGCTCCGTCTTCGTTTGCGCTGCTGCTGTAATTTCTGAGCCTTCGCTTTCTCAAGCTCCGCCCTGGTCGTCAGATCGGCCACCACTTCGCGAAGTTGCTCCAGTTCCGCAATCAGTTGATCCGCTTTCGCATTGGCGGCCAGTTGATCCTGCTCGATCGCAGCCTTGGCCTCCTTGATCTCTTCTTCCAGGACGGGAATCTTCTGTTGAAGTTCACTCAATTCGGTCTGGCGATCCTGTGCAGCCCGCTTATACATCGCTTCCAGAACCTGGGCAATGTTTGTCGAGGTTGCAACGGCCTCTCCCGTGCGACGTGTCGAAGCCGACCAGCTCGGCGTTTCTCCCTCGGCTCGAGTCAGGTTGCAATCTTCCAGTTTTCTCGCTTCGGTGGGCCAATCGGGAATAGTAGCCCAGCGCGACATGGCAAAAGCCATAAAGGCGACAGACGCTATCGCGACAAGCACCGTGAAGACGCGACCAATAGTCGTAATCATGCAACACCCGAACTCGAATATGGACACCTGAAACCCGGCACAACCGGACCGCTCTGAAAACCGAAATCGAAACGATCACGTCGCACCGTGATGCAAAGCACCGTGATGCGAAGCACCGTGATGCGAACTGCGGGAAAATAGCTGGCGTAATAAACAGAACAGGCCATCTCCCCCAGTTATTCGTCGGTTTATCCTACCGAGAATCGTTGTGCAAAGTCAATTTTCAAAGTGAAAAACATGGAGAAGCTACTTACAGTTTTCCAGACAGGAGAATCGTAGCGATTATCCGTTTTCGCCAATTTTCCCCGCAGCCACACAAATCCAACACCGTTTGACAGGTTTGCCAGAAATCCGTTTGATAGAATTTGCCTACTTCGTAAATTCGCAAAATCGACAGGACGATCCCCACTGGCCTTCAAATGGTGACCCAGCTTCATCCAGCGGAAACGATAAACTTCAACCGGGGAAATCTCAAAATTTTTCCCTCGTAGACTCGCAGAAATAGCCTGAACACGTTACTGTTCACCAGTGAAGGGAAGTCAAAAAAACAGTAGCGGTGTCTCTTCAAGTTTTGAATTTTGGGTTGGTGTAGCGATAGTGGTGCGACAACGGAGCACAGACCGCGAAAATACAACTGCCCGATTTAAGGCCTGAAAAGGCGGCAACAAAGAGACGGTCACTCAACCTGCAACATGGGAGGAGAACGAGGAATGGCGAAGCTCAGAAAAAATTGGCGTTCGACCGGTCTAGTAGCCGGGATGTTGTTTCTACTGGTTGCCGGCTGGACATCTGCCAATGTGCTGTTGTTTCAACAGGCTGCTCCGGAAGACCTGTTGCCCGAAAATAGTTTTCTGTATTGCCGAATCGATGGTTCGGAGGATCACCAGGCAGCGTATGAACAAACCGCAGAGTTCAAAGCCTTTTATGAATCTGGTCTGGCCGATGTATTCGAAGGATTAATCGATGCTGCAGTCAGCCGGGATAACACGGGAAATGCGGAAAAAATAAGAGCAGCCGCTTCCGATTTACTGGCCCATGGTTTCGTCTTTGGGGCTTCTCTGCCGCAGGGAGAAGCCAATGGAATTCCGATACCTACTGTG
>JALWSL010000370.1 GCA_027080405.1 Planctomycetaceae bacterium | reverse complement strand
GTAACCGTTGGCGGCAGAAGGAATGGACATCGTGGTCGCCTGGGCGATTGTTTCGTTCGGCTCAACCTCAATCACATTGTTCAACGATGAAACCCACAACGGGTTCCATGTCGGCGTGATCAGATTGTTGCTCCTGGCATATATTCCGAACTCAAGCGGCTTCACCGAGGGAATGGTAACCGCCTGCTCAAAATCGCCGGCCACATCGCCGAGCAGTTTCACATGAAGCACTTGCCCCGGAACGCCACCGGACGGGACAGTCCCCACCGGACGGGCAAAATTACCGATATGGGTGCGATACAACGCCGCTCCATGTCCCCCGTAGGAAGCATCACGCACCTGGATATAGTAGGTGCCATCTTCCGGAACAATGATGGAGGCAAAACCATCCTGACGGGTCAAGGCCCGATCATCACACGCAGCCAATTCAAAACGGCTCGAATTCATGATCGCGATATACGGATCGAAAAACGTTCCTCCCTGATAGTAGGTTCCCATGCGAAGCCCTTCGACTTCAGCGGTGAGCCGTTCTCCCCTTTTGGCTTTCACAGCGAAATAATCGACATCCTCCCGATCAATGCGACCATGAACTGTCACATTATTTTCGACTAACTGAGGGGTCGTAAAATCGGTATTCGGCTCTTTCTCGTTAACAACCGGGTACGTTCCAACGAAGAAATTAACCAACTTGGAAATACCGGATTTCGTCCTGATACGCAGGCGATGCGTTCCCAATGCAGCATTGGGGAGCACCTTCACCTTCACGGTAATCTGGTTTCCCTTTTTATCCTTCGGGACGGTCAAATCGGAGAACTGAAGACCAGGCTCGTGACACAGAATTTCCACCGCATCATCCAGGCGGCTTCCACTGAAAGTGACGACAACCTCATCTCCCAGTTTGGCCCCATAGGGTGTCACGGAATTCAATTGCGGATCAGTCGCACAGGCCTGCTCAGTCGCCAAATCCGAAAACAGAACCAGGCCACCAGCCAGACAAAACAGAAACGGCACAAAACGCGATTGCAAAGCCGATAACTGACTCCACATGAACAGCCCCCCTTTAGTTCACGGAGATGGTCGCACCAGCCCGATCGCCTACCCGCTTCCCCAGGAAACCCCGCTCCACAGTAACATATCGCAACATACGCTTCACAGGCAGGCCAAAACCGAACCAACAAAACACGACCATAAAGATCGAAATATCCAGTTCCCCTGCCGAAACACTCCAGCGATTCAGCAGGGGAGATTCGACAACAGCATCAGGCAAGAACGTCCTTGATGACTTTCCCGCCATTGACAATTTCAATGGGGCGATCACCAGGCGCCATGATTTCCTTGTCTGAATTGATTCCCATGATGTGATAAACCGTCGCGAACAGATCCTGACAGCCGACGGGATCTCTTTCCGGTTCGGTCGCGGTCGCATCAGAGGCACCATAAACGTAGCCCCGCTTCACACCGCCCCCTGCCAGAACAACGCTGAACACCTTCGGCCAGTGATCTCGCCCGGCATCCTTGTTCATTTTGGGAGTTCGCCCGAATTCCGAGGAAACCATAATCAACGTGCTATCGAGCAAGCCTCGCTGATCCAGATCCTTCACCAACTGGGAGAACGCCTGATCGAAGGCGGGCATCTGGCTTTTGAAACCAGCCACAATCCGACTGTGCATATCCCACCCACCGTAAGTCAGGTTGACCAACCGCACACCTGCTTCTACCAACCGACGAGCCATCAGCATGCGTGCACCAGCTGTATTACGACCATAAGCATCCCGCAGTTTGGCATCTTCCTTGTTCAGGTCAAACGCCTCACGCGCTTGCGGAGAGCTGATCAGCGAATAAGCCCGCTCGTAGAACGTATCCATTGCGGAAAGTTTGTCGGACTTTTCCAGTTTTTTGAAGTGGTCGTTCACCGCCTCCAGTGCACTTCGACGAGTGGCAAAACGGGACTCATCAATACCAGCGTACATATTCAAGTCCCGCACTTTGAACCCGCTGTTGGCAGGATCAGAGCCCAAACTGAATGGAGCAAAGGAGGAACTGAGATAACCCGTTCCCGCAAACTCGTTCGGCTGATTGGGAATGCAAACGTATGGAGGCAGATTGTTTCTCGGACCAAACTGCTGACTGATAAGCGTCCCGATACTCGGCTACTTCAACGCAGGGCTGGGACGATACCCCGTGTACATGTTGTGGGTGCCCCGCTCATGAGCTGCCTCGCCGTGACTCATCGAATTGATGATGGTCAGCTTGTCGGCGACCTGGGCTGTCTTGGCTAGAGTCTCCCCAAACAGTTTTCCGGGAATCTTTGTTTTAACCTGTCTCATCTCGCCGCGATACTCGATCGGTGCATACGGCTTCGGATCGAACGATTCCTGATGCGCCATTCCACCCGGCAGATAAATATGAATAATCGACTTGGCCGTTCCCTCAAAATTCGGGTAATCCTTCAAATCTGCCCGGGCAGACTCCAGACGAAACAGGTCAGGCAGGGTCAACCCGGTCCCCGCAATCGCACCGACGGTCAGAAAACCACGTCGAGACAAACGGCGAAAATGTGCAGGATTACAACTGGTACTCTTTTTGTTCTTGTGCCCCATCAGAAACTCTCCCTGGTAAGAATAAGGATTGTCTTTACCTACAGGTAATACAACTTATTTATATGAAACGGTTCGACACAAAATTTCCTGCTACCGATCTTTTTTCAGGATAAGGTCGCACCGATGTTTTCTCGGGTATGTTCGGGTATGCTATATCACAAAAACCGCTAATAATTCTTGAAACAAAAACAAGTCGCAGTTCGGGGAAGGATTGAGGGTATGCTTTAAGGTGGGTTTCGACCGCTGTTCTCTACAGCAGGCCTGTGTTGTTTTCGTCGTTTTCCTGTGCTGGTTACAATATCGTCAGTACGCCAATCCTCCAAGTATCAAACAACAGAATAAATCAATAAGAGCAAATGTCAACACCCATTTGATCGATAAACGGGAATAGGCAGGAATTCCCCACGGTCCGCCCGGATGTATACAAAAGATTCGCTTTGCTCTTTTTCGTCTACATCTTTTACTTCGTTTACAGTCGTTTTCAGTATCTCCCGAGTGCAAGAAAGCTATCTGACTGAATCTCAACCGCTCCCTCCGTTAATACGGGCGCAACCGGCACTCGCCTCATATCTTGCGCAAACTAGCCTGCTTCTCATCAGCCCCGTAAGCACCTTTTCAGACCTCAAATTGAGGGCTATCTTTCTCTGGTTCGTGCTCCGTTGGCGCACTGTTTTTGTGTACCAACCCATTTGGGGGCATTAACCGAAAAATCAAGAGTAGAAAATGGAATGGGCCAGGGGCAATCAATCTTTCTCGCGGCACGATCTTCGCCTTACAAGCGGCCCTGTACAATAAGAAACTTTCCACACGGTTTCACATCGAGCTTCCGAAAGAGTTGGGAGAGATGTTCCTCAAACCAATGGGACATGGGGGTGACCATGAGGAAGCGTCCTCTTTTCCTGAGAGCTCTACGGGCCGCACCGAAAAACGCTTCTGCTCCTTTTTTGTGAGTGAAATAGGGAGGATTAACCACAACGAGATCAAATTTTCCGGCAATATCCGCCCTGACTGCGTCAGCCTGCACGATCCTCAATTGTTTCATTTGATCCTGCGACAGATTTGATTCCGCATTTTTTTGAGTGCAATCGATCGCTCGGGCGTTGCAATCGATGGCGGTCACTTTGACATTCTTTCCACCTGCAAGAACCGCTGCAATTGCAACAACGCCGCTCCCGCAGCCTAAATCGAGGATATTCATTCCGGACTGCGGATCAAGCGATTTGATCAACGCCCATGTTCCATCATCAATACTACGGTGACTGAAAACACCAGGACGTGTAACAAAAGAAAGTTCGCGTTCTGAAATCCTGACCGGAAACTCTGCCTGGAACCGACGTACTCTTTTCAGTGGAGTTCTTTTCCTGGCCGAGTAGACGGTACCTGATTCCCGGGAAGTGCGTGTAACCTTCGGAAACAGTTTGCTCATTTGCTCGTGCAGCCATTTGTCGGTCGAATTGTTGATGGAAGCGTACAAAACGCCATTCTGTTCGAGTCGTTGATGAGCCTGCTGAAGCAATTCACGAGTCAACTCTGCATTCCCCTGCTGAATGGTCGGCAAACAGATCGCCCCAAATTCCTGCTCCGGAAAATCGGAACTGCAAATAATACATGGGGCGCTATCCGCATCGAGCCAATACTCTCTCGCCAGTTCTGCATACCGCACATCCAGATAATGACAAATCACCGTTGACTGGGGATTCTGATCAGCAAGAAAACCCGCCAGTTGAGCCCGCCCCGTACTGACGCACAAAATTTTCGCAGCCTTGAGTGAAGCCGTCTGTTCAATCAGCAGGCGTTCCTCCGTTCGGGGAGGTATGTAGTCCAATTCTTCGATGAATTCCTGCTGGGCAGACCCTCTCCCTTTCCCGCGACTTTTCATCATCACCCACCCGACCTTTGCACACCATTACACCATTAACAGATTGCAGACGTTACCAACAACAAACATTGCCAAGCAACAAACATTACCAATGAAACACATTTCGAAATCAATCTGAAACAAGATTTCACTCTCCTTGTGTCTTCATTCATTTTCCCTTCCAGCTTTTCCTTCCCACCTTGTCAGAAACCGGTCAGGTGATGCAGGGCAGAATCGAAGGGAAATCGGCAGGCGTTATCCGAATTGCGTCCGACACCGAAACCAACACGACCGGAAACGGTTACGGAAAAAGTGAGATGCACTCCAAAACCTCTCTTTTCAGGTCTCATCTTGACTCAATCCGGGAAAGTATCATACAAACTGGAGCACACATCGCGAAAGCCTCTGCACATCTGGCCCGTTTCGATAGTTGCGAGAGGTGCGAAGTTACAGAAACTGCGCCGCATTCGGTGAAAAAAGCAAGGAAATTGACCGTAAACGATACGGGAAAGTTCAAATAAAACAGCAAGGATGCCTGTAATGAATTCAAAACGATTACCCAGCCGGCTGAAATCGATCACCTGTCTTGCTTTATTCATCGCGGTTACGGTGCTGATGACTCTTCCCGGTTGCAACAAATCACCAGACAACCTGCAAGCCAAACAGGAAGAATCAGCCATAAACGAAGCGGGAGAGGCAGCAGATGGATCACTGGACGAACTCGAAACAGGAGAAGAGCCGCTTGATTCGCAGCCACCAGTTTTGACAGTCACGCCAGCTTCCGGTTCGAATTCCCTTGCCGGGCCGGAATTCAAAACGGCGAAAATGAGCGGGCAGAAGGAAAACTACAACCTTCCCGCATCAGGAACCCCGGAATGGGACATTCGCCAAATTGCCCTGCTGATCGCCAAAGAAGCCCACCTCGGGTCTGGATCTGATTCTCAACAGCGAATTACCTCCTTGAACATTTCGACAAATGAAACCGCAAGGCAAATCATCGCTCTGGCTTCTCATGCCATTTCGGAAACGCACCAACGTCCCGAAAAAGAACTGATCTTCAATGCGGCTATTCAATCCCTCATGGATGCCCGATTGAAGCTCGCGTTGTCTGGCGAGAAGGATTCCCTGGATGCAATCTACGAAGACGCAGCAACGGTTGCCAAGGAACGCCCTGGATCGACCGCATCAATTATCACAGCCAGCGCTGTTGTGCGACTTGCCGCGGAAATGGCCCGGCAAAGCGATGACAATTCTCCCTGGATCAGTGAGTATGTCCGCCAGGTCAAACTGTTTGCGGCAAACTTTCCTCAGGAAGAAGCCCGTGCCATTGTTCAGCTCACAGCCGCGGGTGAATTCTGCGAACAGAGACAACTGATTCTCCCCGCCATTGAATGTTACACCATGCTCCAACAACA
>JALWSL010000369.1 GCA_027080405.1 Planctomycetaceae bacterium | reverse complement strand
AAATAACTTCAACATTCCAGCAGATGGCTTCGGACAATAGACGACGCCTCTTGTCCGCCGCAACTTCAACCTTCCCGGTTCAATTAACGAAAATAGAATACGAAAACAGATTTGATGCCTTCTCCCGAACAATCTTCCCTTGCCGCAGTAATCGGTGTCCTGACAATTTCCGATCGTGCCTCCGCTGGTGAATATGAAGACCGAGGTGGCCCCGCCATTCTGGAGTATCTGAACGATGTGATGGCGACCCCCTTCGAAGCCGTGCATCGAATCACACCGGACGACCTCTCGACAATCAAGGAAGTTCTCCTGGAGATGGCAGAAATCGACCAATGCTGTCTGATCATCACCACGGGCGGGACAGGCCCCTCGCCGAGGGATGTTACCCCCGAGGCGACCGAAGCGGTTTGCGAGAAAATGATGCCCGGTTTTGGAGAGTTGATGCGTCAGGTCTCGCTGCAAAAAGTCCCCACGGCTATCCTCTCCCGACAGGTTGCAGGAATTCGCGGGAAAACATTGATCATCAATCTACCGGGTCAACCGAAAGCGATTCGTGAATGTCTGGATGCTGTCTTCCCCGCAATCCCCTACTGTATCGAATTGATGGAAGGGCCCTATCTGGAGACGAATCCCGAATTCATCACCGCGTTTCGTCCCGCGAAAAAATGACGCGACTATTCCTGGCCTTCCAATTTCGCGCGATTGGAATCGGAGCCAGCGTGTTTCAACCCGCCGATCACTTCTACCGATCACTTCTGCCAACCAGGTCTACGCGGCAACTTTGCGCTTCCGCTGTTCGAGAAGAAACGAGACGCTCCTGATCCCCGTTTGGTCTGCCCAATATTCCGTATTGCCTTGTTTTTAGGGTGACGATACGATACGCGGCCAAGAGCGGGGACTGGCCGTTCGGACTGACAATCAGGTGCAGGCGCGTCTGTGATATTGGAATAGAAACAACGATCACCTTACTGAACATAACAGCATTTGGCATGGGCTGAATGTTGGGCAGGAGCGAATACGGATCAATGACGCTACAGACTCAGTGGAAGCAAAAGGTTCTTGACAGGGATTGTCTGATCGGTGTGATTGGCCTTGGCTATGTGGGATTGCCCCTAATTAGCGCCTTTTACAACAAAAAATATAAAACGCTTGGCTTCGATGTAGATGCTTCCAAAATTGAATCTCTTAACCGGGGCCAAAGTTACATCAAGCACATCAGTGATGAGGAAGTGACCAACTGGCGAGAAAATGGGCAGTTTGAGGCAACCTGCGACCTTTCCCGCCTGTCTGAACCGGATGTTCTATTGATATGCGTTCCGACACCGTTGAGTGATAGTCGCGATCCGGATTTAACTTACGTAGAACAGACAACCCGGGCAATTGCCAAGGTTTTGCGTCCTGGGCAACTGATCGTGTTGGAAAGCACCACCTATCCAACGACAACCCGGGATGTCATGCTGCCGATCCTGGAGGAATCCGGCTTGAAAGTTGGTGAGGACTTTTTTCTCGCCTACAGTCCGGAGCGTGAGGATCCGGGAAATGTCGATTACACCGCGGCTGGAATCCCCAAGGTTGTGGGCGGGAATGATCCTGTCAGTCTGGATTTGGCGGTCGCCCTTTACTCTCAGGCCATTGTCAAGGTGATCCCCGTTTCCAGTTGCGAAGTGGCAGAAGCGTGCAAGATTCTGGAAAACACGTACCGGGCGGTCAATATCGCGCTGGTCAATGAACTGAAAATCCTTTTTGACCGGATGGGAATTGATGTTTGGGAAGTGATCAATGCCGCCAAAACAAAGCCGTTCGGTTTCCAGGCTTTTTATCCGGGGCCTGGTTTGGGAGGGCACTGTATCCCGATCGATCCGTTCTATCTGACGTGGTTGGCTCGCAAGCAGGGATTGACAACCCGTTTTATTGAACTGGCGGGGGAAGTCAATTCTTCCATGCCGGAGTATGTCATCACGCGGTTGGCGGAGTTTCTGAACGAACAGTGCAAACCGATCAAAGGGAGCAAAATTCTTCTGCTGGGAGTTGCCTACAAAAAAGATGTCGATGATCCCCGTGAAAGTCCGTCATTCATTTTGATGGAGGAACTTCTCAGCCGGGGAGCCGAACTTTCCTACAACGATCCACACATACCAACGTTGCCCAAAATGAGACACCACGATCTGCCTGCGATGGAGAGTGTCGAGTTGACGGCAGAAGTTCTGAGCACTCAGGATTGCGTCCTGATTGCCACCGACCATTCCGCCTACGATTACGAATTCATCGCCAGGCATTCCTCAATGATTCTTGATACTCGAAATGCCACCAACTCTGTCACAGATGCCGAACATATCAAAAAGGCGTAACCTCCCCTGCTTTTTCAACCTGGTGCAGCGGTGAGTGGGAGAGTTTCGACTGATCCTCATCCGGGTGATTCACGATTCACCAGTAAAAAACGCGTTTTCCTCAAAAGAACTCAAAAGAAACAGACCTGTGGCGGGTCTCTGACAGGTCACCATCAACTAACGACGACAGATCATGGGAAAAAATTTAACCTACATCATGCTCGGGCAAATGTGCAACCCTGTTGCCGGGCTGTTGACTCTTCCTCTGATCCTGAAATTCTACGCCGTAAACGAAATCGGCGAGTATTTTTTCGCGGTTTCATTTTGTGGAGTGATGGTCACTTTGGTCGCCATGGGGCTTGATACCGCTCTGGCCCTTGAAAAAAACGACCGGATTGCCAGTCACCTGCAGGCACTGGCGATACTCAGCGGTGCGATTATCGCTTCCTTTCTTGTCCCGCTGCTTTACACATTGCAGCCCTGGGCCTTTCCTGCCTATTTCAACCCTCACGTGCTGTTGAATCTCGTTTTCGTATCACTGTCGATATTCGCGGTGAATGCGGAAACCGTTGTCGTTGCCATGCAGATGCGAAACAATTCATTTCGTCAATTTGCCCTGCATAAACTGATTGCAACACTCGTTACGTTTACCGCTCAGCTTCTGTTGGCGGACAATTATCTCGGGATAAACGGACTGATCGTCGGCTATGCCATCGGCCATTTCTGCGGAGCCCTGGCTGGCATGTTGAGGATCAATTTCAGAACCGGGCTGGGGATAATTTTCTCTCCCCCCGGCCTGAAAGAGAGTCTGCATGTTTTGAGCATGAAGCGGAAGTTCATATTTTTCACGATGCCATCTGCCTCGCTGGCCCGGTTTGGCAATGAAATGCCGGGGTTGCTGGTTCCCCTGTTTCTGGGGCCACAATATGCCGGGCTGTTCGCCGTCTGTTCGCGTGTGCTGGCTTCGCCGGCAAGTATGATTGGCGCGACCATGGCGAAATTCTATCTGAGCTCCATCGCCAAAATAGAACGAGCGCACAAAAAAGAATTCTTTCGTAAAACATTCGCCTTTATCATGACCGTCGCGATCTGTCTGAGTTCGTATGTCGGCCTGCTGAATCTGTCGAAAGGGCTTCTCGGTCTCTGGCTGGGCGATATTATTCACCAGGTCTTGCCCATTGTGATGATCACATTCCCTTATGTCGTAGCGCAGGTCTGCTACCGGACGGTCTCTCCCGCATACGATTTTCTCAATATCCAAAGGACCAGGCTGATGTGTGTCGCCTGTGCCTGCATTGTTCCGGGAATCACGTTTATTGTCGTTGCCGCTTTGGGAAGCAGCGAGAATACAACACTGGGAATTTATTCGCTCGTCAGGGCTGTTGGTTGCGTCCTGTTGATTTCCATTATTTTTGCAGAACTCATTCCGGAAAACCGATTCAACAGTTTTCGGAACTGGTTTGGAATTGCCAAAACGAAACAGTTGGACAATTCAATATAAGCATGTTTCCATAATTAATACGTTTCCACAAGAACGGTTGCATGAGCACGATTGTCAGGGCAAGGATGCCGATTCGTCAGCAAGTTTCAATCAGGAGGGAAGGCCTCCGGTTTGAACATGTTATCGGGCTTGCGCTCGCCGGCTTCGCTCTGGTGGGAAGGTGGACTCCCGCGCGTGTTTCGAACAATGCAACGACGCAGACGATCCTTTCCGAACCACGCTTGTGGATGCTGTTCTTTTCGTTCCTGCTTTTTTCTGTTCTGCTGACTCACATCGGAGCACGGGGATATCGAAGACCGCGCATCAGTCCGGTCTACTCCAAATCATTTCACGTCTGGCTCGTCTTCTGGGGCTATCTGATGCTGAGCATGACATGGTCTCCAAGCAAAATTCTGGCAGAAGATAAAGCTTACGAAATGCTGTTGGTTCTGCTGTTTCAGATACTGGTTTACAGCTACGGGCAACTATTCCGGATGAAATATCTGGTGATGGGGTTTTGCGTCGGTTGCCTGATGGTGACGGTTCCGATGGCAATCATGGGAATTTTGTCGCCCGGTCAAATCCGCACCGGTGGACTTCTTGGCGGCGGCCCCAATGTTTTCGGCCGACTGATGCTGTATTTGACAATCTGTTCTTTCTACCTGTTGATCGAGAAAAAGAACAACCTTCTGATGAAGATGGTTTTTGCCGGCCTGTCGTTGCTTGGCGGCCTGCTGGTTGTTCTGTCCGGCTCCCGTGGTGCGCTGCTTTCCCAGGCGGCCTCCTTAATGGTCTTTTTCACGCTTTTGAGAGCGTCGCTTTCCAAGCGATTTTTCATTGTTCTCATGCTCGGATGCGCGGCCATGATATTTCTGGAAACGACCGAAATGGGGAATCATGTCGTCGACACATTCACGGAACGGATTATTCACACCACGATCGAAAACAGACATCTGGCCGGTCGAGACTATCTTTTTGAAGCGGCATGGGAATACGGCAATGAACGCATGATCTTTGGAAATGGATTGAATTCATTTCGACATCTGCAAGATATCTATCCACACAACATATTGCTGGAACTGTATTGCGAAACGGGCCTGGTCGGTCTGTTTCTGTTCCTTTTCGCCTTGATGGTCTCTGCATATGCGTGCCTGTACCGGAGAGAATTCATCAACCCGCTGATGGTCAGTTTATGGGTGGGGATATTTGTCGCCTCGAATTTCAGCGGCGACCTGTTCGACAGCCGAATGGTCTTCATTCTCGTCCCCATGTTGAGCAACGACTACGAATTTGCCCACAGAGTACATCCGAAAGGAAGCATGTCATGAATGGCCCCACGTTTATCGGAATTGGCGGACAAAAATGTGCATCGACCTGGCTGGCAAGCTGCCTGGCCCGGCATCCTGACATTTTCGTTCATCCCAAAAAAGAAATAAAATATTTCAACGAAAAAACACAGGATTTCGCTCCGAATCCCAATTTCGAGCAACCCGCCCAGTGGTATCTGTCGCATTTCGAGGGAGTGGACAGGTTCCCGGCTCGCGGAGAGTTCACACCAGACTACCTGACATCAGAATCGGCACCGGAACGAATCCATCAGATGTTGGGAGCGGTGAAAATTCTCTGCATCGTCCGCAATCCTGTCGATCGGTTGCGTTCCCACATCCGCCATTGTATCAGACGCGGGTTGTTGAAAGCTCCCCCCAACAATCTCGTCACCAAAAACAACCTTATCGACGCGATTGACGAATACCCCGGGTTGATTCTCAATGGCCATTATGCACAGGGGCTGCATCGATATATCGAGACATTCGGAAGGAAATCGATCCATGTCAGTGTCTATGAAAGAATTATTCCCGCTCCGCAACAGGGACTGTGCGAGATCTTCAATCACCTTGGGGTGAGCAGCGACTACAATTGCCATGATTCAGAAAAAGTTGTCGGGGCAGGATACATTCCACGAAGCGCCCTGCTGGAACAGATCAGAATCCTCATCTATCAGGTTGTATCCAGGCGGGCGCCATCAGTTCTCCCGCTTCTGAGAGCGACCCGTCTTACCGATTTGTAC
>JALWSL010000368.1 GCA_027080405.1 Planctomycetaceae bacterium | reverse complement strand
GCCCCAGCATCTTTTTCTTGAGTCGCAGTGTTTCTTCAAACAGCGGTATGGCATCTTCCAGGCGACCGGCTGATTTATAACTGGATGCCAGCCACGACATGGCAGAAAGCGTCTTTGGTGATTCCGGCCCGGGGTTGCCCTTCAGGTGTTCGAGATATTCTTCGAACAACGGGATTGCTTTGTCCCACCGACTTGCAGAGTTGTAGGTTACAGCGAGGCTGTCCATCGACACCAGTGTGTCAGGGTGCTCGGAACCCAGCACTTTTTTCCTGAGCCGCAGTGTTTCTTCAAACAGCGGTATGGCATCCTCCAAGCGACCGGCAGATTTATAACTCGCCGCCAGCCACGACATGGCAGAAAGCGTCTTTGGTGATTCCGGCCCGGGATTGCCCTTCAATTGTTCGAGATATTCCTCGAACAACGGAATTGCATCGTTCGATCGCTTTACGGAATAGTAGACTATTGCCAGGGTATTCATCGTGGCGAGCGTGTCAGGGTGATTCGGTTTCAGACGCTTTCTCCTGAGCCGCAGCGTTTCTTCGAACAGCGGCAATGCATCGCCCCGACGGCCCGCAGAAAAATAGGCGTACGCCAAATTGTTCATTGATGTCAGCACAAGTGAGTGTTCAGGTCCCAGTTTCGCTTTACTGAGGCGTAGAGCTTGCTCAAGGAGTGGTACCGCTTCTTTCGCACGACCGACAGAAAAATAAGCCGACGCGAGGTTGTTTATGGCGTGCAGTGTCTCGGGGTGCTCCGGTCCCCGTTTCGTTTTGATGATTCGTAACGTCTCTTCCAACAGTGGTAACGCCTCGTGAACGCGTTGTGTAGACAAGTAGATAACCGCGAGATTCTGGGCAGACGTCAATGTATCAGGGTGTTGCGTGCCCAGAATCTTTTTCTTGAGCCGCAGCGTTTCTTCGAGCAGCGGAAGAGCGTCGTCCAACCGACCGACGGACCGGTAGCCGGACGCAAGGTTGTTCATCGATCTCAGCGTGCCAGGGTGCTCCGGTCCCAGTATCGCTTTTTTGAGTTTGAGCGTTTTTTCGAACAGCGGCAGTGCTTCGTCCAACCGCCCAGCCGAGTTGTAGGCGGACGCGAGGTTGGCCATCGAGGTCAGCGTATCGGGGTGCTCCGGGCCCAGGTGTTTCCTGCGGAGTTCAAGGGCTCGCTCGTGCTGTTTGACAGCGAGGTTTCCTTCGCCGAGATACCAGTAGGTCAGCCCCAACGTGTTCCTCAGAGACGCTTCCACCAGCGGCTGCTCTTGGAACGAATTGGCGATTTTCGGTTCGGCGGCATCGACAGCCGCCCTGATGGTTGCATCGATACCGAGGCCACCATCCTGGTCGGCGGGGCGGGCTGCCGAGAGAACCTGGTTTTCAAAAAACGCAAGGACCGCTTTGGCCTGCTCAGCCGATTTGATGGCAGCGGCTTCCTGCTCCTTCGCCTTTTGTTCGTTCGTTTTGGCAAGCGTCTCTGCGTCGATCGCGCGGTCGCGTTGCTGCTTCGCTTCAGCAGTCGCCGCACGTTCTGCTTGGATGCTCGTTTCGAGGTCTCGGTTCGCCTGGCTGAGGCGATCATTTGAATCATCAAGTTTTCTGTTTGCCGTCGCCAGTTGCTCATTTTTCCCGGTGACAATAGTCACGATGAAAATCGAACTGATCAGACTCACCAAAACGGTAGCAGCCACAGCTGCTACTGGGGTCGGATGTTTGCGTATCCAGCGTCTGGCCCGCACGACTAGCGGTTCCACGTGCGCAGTGACTGGCTCATCCGCCAGGTAACGTTCGATATCGTCCGCCAGATCACGTGCTGATTGATAACGGTCTTTGGGGCGAAGCGAGAGCGCCTTCATGCAAATCGCTTCTAACGCCTTGGGAACTTCCGGCTTGATTGCTCGGGGAGATTCAATATTGCCACTCAGCACTTTGGTTAGTATTTCAGAAAGACTGCTGCCCGTGATGGGTGGTTGGCCAGTCAGCACGTAGTACAATGTTGCTCCCAGACTGTACACATCACTGGCCGGGCCAAGCCCATCCAAATTACCTTCCGCCTGTTCTGGTGGCATATAGGCTGGTGTGCCAAATGCAGTCCCCGCTTGGGTTGGAGTCACGTTACTGCCAGAACCCGGTTGAAGCGTTGATTCGCCATCAGTTTTGGTGGCTTCATCTCGCCCCGCGATTTTGGCCAGCCCCCAATCGACAACCAGCGTTTCGCCGTACTTGCCAAGCATGATGTTGTCCGGTTTCAAATCGCGATGCAGCACGCCTCGCGAATGGGCGTAATCGATGGCATTACAGACATCAACAAACCGACCAAGCAGTTTTCGTCGTTTCAAACTCTGTTCACTCTGGTCAGTTGCATTTTTAGCCGGATCCTCCTGATGATATCGATCCACTGCTTTCTTCAAACTGTCGCCCTGGATGAATCGCATGGCATAGTACGGGCGGCCATCTTTGTATTGCCCCAACCCATACACCGGCACAATTCCCGGATGCTCCAGTCCGCCAGTCACTTCTGCCTCCAGTACAAACCGGCCACGACTATCCGCATCGTGGGCATACTGAGAGAGAATCTCTTTAAGGGCAACTTCACGATTCAGTTCGATATCCTTGGCGACAGAGACTTTTCCCAATCCTCCTTCAGCATGTGGATGCAGAATCTGGAAGCGGGAGCCTTCACCGTGCATCCGTTCTGTGACCTCCGACGCCTCAGAATTTTCGGTTGATGGCATGCAAAGAGTCGGCTCATCCGCTATGTCATCCTGCTTGTTCCGGGAATGGTCGGATGCCCGATTCTGCAAGATCTCGAGAACCGAAGCGACCTGTTCTGCGAACTGGGGGAAACGCTGCTGGTACTCTCCAGCATCCCACGACGGTAACCGACGATCGCTGCGTGCCTGTGTCTCAATTAGCAACAGTTCACAGAACAATTTTGGCTGAGCGGCAGCATCAATACGTGTCATAAAATCTTCGATCCGGGGAAGAATGGAATCCCCCCGACTCCAGGCAGACTCAAACTCATCGCAGATTTTATCGATCTGCAGCATCCATTTCAGTTGATCTTTTCGATTTTGACCGGAAAAGAAATGTTCAAGCCCCATCGCACTGCTCCTGAATATCCTGTTATTGTATCGATATGTCAGTACAGTACCGTATAGTATCGGACTGATTCAACCATTCACAGGCCCAAGGCAAAGGCAGCCATGCAGTTGATCGGGGACCTTGCTGGCTGCCGCTAACCTGAATTATTCATCAGTTTTTTAGGGTATGATATAAAGCATGTCCGGTCAGTATTGGGGGCATTTGGGGTGAGAAGGAAGACGGCCCTCATCCCCACAGCCAGCGTGTACGTCTGGGAAGAACCGGCAAAATAGGGATTTGCCCATCATGCGTGATGTTGCTATCACTTTTCTTGTGGATTGTTTCAACAAACTTCAAGGAGGAATGATGAGGCGATTCAGGGTACTGAACACGTCGAAAGTGTGTCGTGCTGCAAGCAGCAACGGATGCGTGACGTTTTCCGGTATTTTGTGGGAAGCAACAACAAAAACGCCCAACATCGATTCAGACGAACACGACGAAGTGCGTAGTTACTACCGCATCGCACCGGCGTTCTAAAGGAATGCCGCAAGCATTCCGTGGCGAGTGACGTAAGTCTACGTCCGATATGCACTTATGGAAGTGGAGGATAGGGGGCTCGAACCCCTGACCTTTTGGCTGCCAGGCATGAATAATAGTGAACACGCAAAACTCTGGAATACTAGGAATATACTTCTATTTCAGCGTTTCACTGCACCAATCCGCACGGTGCAGAGCGGTGTACAAAAACAGGAAAATTAGCCTATTGTTGCGTCTCTGGCTAACCGATAGGCTAACTGGTTTCTGGCCTTTCCAGATTCCAGCAAGCTGTGTAAACTTCCGCAAAAGTTCATCCGAGATTGTCGACGGGGTTGCGTGCGGACGATGAATAGTGGATGCTGAATCTGATTTCACAACTCCTGTTACTATCACGAAGATGCTTTTCGTCAATGATTGGCCAAATTTGGGAACTGTTTCGACCTTTTTACTGCGGTACCAAGGCAACTGAATTTGGAGATAAAGATGAAAAAACACTCATATTCGCAGTATTGACAATATTTTTGTCTGGTCTTATTGGCGGCGCCTTTTTTTATAATCACAGCATCCCAGTTCAAATATTAAATATTAATGGCATTATTATTTACAACTACCCAAAGGGTGAAACAATGAACCTGTTGTTAGTAGGTGCGGTGCTTGCATTCGCTCTTTGCCTGCTGGGAGCCCTTGTGTTTATCGTATGCCCTGGACCTGGAATGAAGCAGATACACGTTAATCACGGAAGTGCTGTTCTGGCTAGATGGGTCGCTGCTATGATAATCGGGATCAGCGGTAGTGTAGTGTATGCTGCATCAAGGACACCGAAACCAGAAATTCAAGCGGTGGGACATTCTACCTCTCAGTACAGATTCAGGAGTGACGACAAAGAGGGAAGAACGATTGAGTTCTTGGTGCAGATTGTCAAAACAGGACAAGAGCCGGGATTGAAAATCCCCTTGAGGGTAGCCTTATCTAAAGAGCTTCAAGCCAGTTTTGAAGTATCGGCTATTCGAGGGTATCGAGGAAAGAGGGTACCCAAAAACGAAGCAGATCGCAAAAACATGAATCGCATAGGATACAGCAGGGTGATTGATCCAGATACCCGAAACCTAATGTCAGCCAAGGACGAAATGCAGGTGCATGGTTACCGTTCATTTTTCTTGTATGACAAAAACATGAAGGAAGGCAATTTTTACACCATCGTGTTTTATATCCATCCTCATAAGGAAGATGCAGACCTCGCGATTCTGGATGAAGAGCTTAAAAATACCGAAGGGAGTCCGATTACATTGAGCTTGGTTCCCTAAGGTATATTGCTGATGAAGCCTATTGTCATGGCAGCCATTCTTGCCATATCAGCCCCCTGTCCTGTCGCTGCTGAATCCTACAAGCTGGTTTGCAACGTCGTCGATGAAAATGGCCGCCCAGTTGCCGCGATGGGTGTCGATGTCCTCAAGCAGTTTAGTGAAGATCCCGTTGTGTGGAGCAAGCCACAAGAAATGCTGCCAGTAAAAAACAAATTGGGAGTTTTTGAATTAGACTTTAATGCAAGAGTTGGCGATAAATACTGGTTCATAATCAAAGGGCCGACTGGTGTTTATATCGACGAAGAGACTGGTATCACAGATGAGAAGTGCCTGAAAAATGGAATTGAAATCATTTACACAATAGAAGACCGAGTAAAATTGGATCGCCGATACCCTGATCGGAACTTTTTCTACCACACAGAAAAAGTATATGGGATCGAAACGATATTCCTCGCAGAGACAGTTAGTGTCTCTCGAAGAACGATGCGATATGTCGCCCAAACTTTATCAGATGGAAGAATCGCGTATCGGCCTGTGTTTGAATGCCGTGCTGTCAAGAAGAAGATTATCTACCGGCCATCGTCAGATATCCAGCAAACTCAGCCGACCACTACGACTTCCTACAAATGTTGTAAGCCACTGGTTCCACCTACGTATGTGATTCTGCCCCAGTGTCCGTGCGAAATTCCCTATTGCCCGGCTCCCGTTCCATGCTGCCCGTAGTAATCAGGAGGATGCACGGCATGGGAAAAGATGGATTTGAGTTTGACGAAATTGGCTACTGGTCAGAAGTAAAACTGGAAATCGTCAGAAAGTACGCCCAGGCTTATTCATCAATCCTGTCAAACCAAGATGGACTTTCCCACGTTTATGTGGATGGATTCTCTGGACCTGGCGTGCATATCTCGAAAAGTACAGGTGCCTTTATTCCAGGAAGCCCGCTCAATGCCCTTTCTGTGAAACCGCCATTTGAAG
>JALWSL010000367.1 GCA_027080405.1 Planctomycetaceae bacterium | reverse complement strand
CTGCCCCGTTTGGAAAGTCAACAATCCCAGAATCAACGCGAATGCAAGTATGCCTGTTTTTACCATGATGTTTCCCCTTTTCTGACAATCGACACAAAACCGGAACGGGCCTTTCAACCTGAACTCTACCAATTTTCCCCCCTTCCTTGTAACGTAGAAGCGTTCAGGTTTCCATCAATCGGGCGATTTCTCCTCCGTTTTTGCCTGTAAAGTATGATGATCAGCTTCGGAGCAAACTGAGAGATTCCATATTTTATGTTGTTTCGCGTTTCAATATTACTCCTGATGCTCTGCTCCCTTGCTACCGCGTCGCTTGCAATCGCCATGTGGGGCCATCACCAGTGGTTGCAGCAAGACGGAACGAGCGTGGCGTTGTTTGCCCTTCTGATTGCCCAGACAGGCAGCCTCGTTCTTGTTTACCGCTACCATTTGCAAGTTCAGGAAAAACTCGCCCACACCCCTGCCGTCCTGATTGAACAGCAGCGAAGGGAACTCGAACAGTACCGGAAAGAATTACAGCAGGAATTTCAGGCAGAGGCTGCGAGGCTGGAGCAGGAGGCCCGAAAACTGACGGATCGATATTGCAAAATTCACGAATGGCTCGACAGTCCGGAGTTGCTCGATTTGCAATCCGCAGACGCGGTTTCGGAACCGTTGGCTGCTTTCCCAGCGTCATCACAACAGCGGGAAATGGCAGAAAAAGATCGACAGGTTGCGGAAATTCTCGATACAAGTGCCGGGAATATTTACGAAAAAATCCGTAGCAACGCCTACTCGCCGCACGGTCCGTTCGATGCCAGGCTGCTGCGTGATGATTTAATCGATATTGCCCAACAGATCGCCCATGTCTATCAACCGGGACTGGAGAATCCTCTTCTGCACACCAGTCCTGAACAGCTTGCTCGGGCGCTGAACCGAATCGGGCTGCATCTGCTCGCCGTGATGGATCAACTTCCGCTCGATTTGAAATCGTACAACATCCAGCAAACATACGATACCGTTCGCGGTGCCATCAAGGTTTACGGGGCATACCAGAAAGCAGCCCCCTACTTGAATTGGGCCACCAAAGGAGCCTATTTCGGTCGCGTTCTTGCCAGTACCAACCCGATCACGATCGGATTGATGTGGGGCGCAACCGAACTCGGAAAACTGGGGGCGAAAAAGATCGCCGCCAATTATATTGACAGACAGGCAATCGGGTTCATGCAGTCGGTTGTTCGTGTGGTTGGCTACGAAGTCGCTTCCATTTACAGCGACGGTTTTCGCTACCGCGACCCGAACTGGTGTTATGCTGTCGAATTGACCCACATGTCGGCTGCTTTCCCGGATTCCCGCGAAAAAATTCAGTACATCCTGCAGGAAATTAGCCGGCTTCAGCTACGAAATGAATACGATCGCCTCTCGCTCTACCGTTGTGTGGTGGCAGGTAAAACGATTGACCGTTCCCTGACCCATCCTGAACTTCTGGAAGAAGCCCAGCGGCGGAAAATTATTGAACTGCTCGAAAAGGCGCATCGCGACGTCCTGCATGGCACCACATCGAAACAGGCTGAAAAATGGAGGCATGGTGTCCAGGAGCATCTTGATTTGCAATTATCGCTCCGTTCTTCGCCGATCAAGGAAAAACAGAATAACGAAGCCGCTTCCAATCAAATCATCAATTCCCTGATTGCATTTTCTTCACAACTGCTGCAGCAGGGAGAAGAACAGATCATCACCCAACTGCTGCAGTTGCGTCAAACCGCCACGTGGGACAGGCTGGGATTGTCAGCGACGGAAGAAACGATCAGGAAGGCTGTTTCAGAAAACTTGCAACAGGATTTTACCCCTCCTGATCTCGATCCAGCTGACACCCGGATAGATGACCTCATCGACGCATTGTGCCTGCTGTATGTCGAGCAGGAATCGTACAGCCCAGAAATCGAAATGGTACTCATTCAGTTCGGGCTTTATTATCGTCGAGACAGAAACTCTACGTTCAGTAAACTTCTCGATGCTTTTCATGCAACCGCGGTTCGCCAATATCCGGAGATCGAATCCCTTGTCGAAAAGCCAACTCCCGCACAAGCCAGAGCAATCCTGTATAACCGCCTAACGGTCGATCTCAAACAGGAATCACCGCAGTCGTTATTCCCACAGGTAACGATCAGACAGGGAGAGTATGCGTTACCGGGAGAGTATTTTGTTCTACTGACGGATAATAATGTCTATCTTTACGAAACGGGTGATCTCGAAACTGACCCAAAGATCATCTGGAAGGCAGGCCCCACCGCCACGGTGAAAAACAATTCCGGCGTTCTATCTGCATCGGCCTTAATTACCGGGGGAAGCTATCTGCTTTCCTCAACGGACACCACGATTACAGAAATCATCCTCCATGCTCCGATGACTGCCCGTTACGAAAAATATTTCGGGCCGCTGATCAACTTCTTCGAATCTGCCAACAACCAATAATCATGCCTGGAGACCCGGCAAACAGATCTTCGCCCTTCGAAAGTTCAACAACAGATCAAACGGAAACAGCTCCGACTGCAAAAGCAACCAGAGCTGTTCGCGTTACTCAAAGGCAACAACAGATGACCGAAGATTTTTGAAATCGATCCTGCATACGACTAGCAGGAAACGGATTAATCGTCTTTACGATCATCATCATTGGCATCGTGGCCATTTCCGTTGTCGTCGTTGCCGTTGTGGTCATCGTCGTTTCCATTGTGGTGGTGACCATTTCCGTTGTCGTCGTTGCCGTTGTGGCTACCGTCGTTTCCATTGTGGTCGTGACCATTTCCGTTGTCGTCGTTGCCGTTGTGGCTACCGTCGTTTCCATTCTGGTCATGACCATTTCCGTTGTCGTCGTTGCCGTTGTGGCTACCGTCGTTTCCATTCTGGTCGTGACCATTTCCGTTGTCGCCGTTGCCGTTTGCGGTCGAACCATTGTCCTCCTCAGTGTTTCCGTCGTGACGTCGATCTTCTCCACTTTCGTCTTCGAAGTCATCGTCGTTCTCGTTCCCAAGGAAATCGTCACTACCCTGACCGCCTTCCAGCCGGTCTCTACCAACACCTCCTCTCAAGGTGTCGTTTCCATGGCGTCCGCGAAGTCTGTCTCTGCCGCGATCACCAAACAGGGAGTCATCCCCACCTCCGCCAACCAGGATATCATCGCCAGCACCGCCGTGGGCTTCGCTATCGATCCTGGTACGATTGACAAACCGGTCATCTCCATCGTCGCCCAGGAACAGGATGCGAGCGACTTCGGAGACATCGAATCGCGCATAGACGTCATCGTCGGTATGAGGATCGTCATCACCTTTCAGTTTGACCAGGACATTTCCGTCTTCCACTTTTGTGGTCACATCGTCGGATCCTGTCGTTCCAGTGATCTTCAATGTGCCATCGTCAAGCAGTTCGACAGAACCCGCGTTGGCGTCGCTGACAGCATCATATTCAAGGGAAAAGTCAGTTCCTGAAGAATGGCTGGTCCAGGAACGCCCATGGGAATCGACGCCAGTTACGTCATCATCGCCATCACCGTCAACATCTTTCACTTCCAGCTGATCCAACCCTTCGGAAGCAAATGCCCACGTGGCCCATCTTGAAAGATCGAAGCTGTGAGCCCCGGCTTCACCGACTCTCCAATGTTTTCCCTTGAACAAGCCGGCGATGTCGTCCTTTCCATCTCCATTGAAATCTCCAACGACGACGTCATCCAACCCACCTGTCGTATTCCAGCGTCCCCAGTCTTCGATCGTGAAATCTGAGCCGGATGAAACGCCAACCTCCCAGGTCTTTTTTGCCCCTGTGCCGAACAGACCTGCGATGTCGTCCTTTCCATCTCCGTCAAAATCCCCGACGTGAACCTGATCCAGACCGTCTTGGGTATCCCACCGGTCAAATTTTTTGTTGTTTAGATGCGAACCGTTGGAAATACCGACCCACCAGTTCTTTTTTCTCCCCTTACCAAACAGGCCTGCGATGTCGTCTTTTCCGTCACCATTGAAGTCACCAACGTGTACTTCCTGCAAGGTGGAAGTCTTCCAGTGCGACCATTTGGAGAAATCGTGGGAACCGGCACCATCGGAAATTCCGATCTGCCATTCACCGGTGTCGGTCAATCGGGCAATATCTTCGTTGCCATCGCCGTCAAAATCGCCCTTGAGATTTTGCAGATCTGTTGGAGCGCCGAGCGAGTTATCAACGCCAGTAGCACCAGCCAACAGGAAGCGATCTTCCAGGACTTCTGCACTTTTCCCGGAAGCAGGGGAGGAGAGTCCCATCCTCCTTCGGCTTCGCTTCGTCCGATGACCTGTTCCAGGAAAAACAGAACCAGCAAGCTGACTAAACAATGATGTAAAGGCCTTCGAAAACAATGTGCGTTCTGACATTTTCAACAACTTTCATTTTTTTATGAGAAACACGCAAGACAACTGTTTCGACAGGACACGATTGTCTGCCGAGATACGCTTCTCTGCCCGCGTACATCTATCCCCCAAGCAATAACACAAGGGGAAGTCTCATCATGAAGGTGGAAGGAATTGTACTCATTGTGACACCTACAGTGAATTCCCTCCGTCCAAGCAAGGTAACGCGGCAATAATTGGAATTCTACAAATTATTTTTTTTTTTTTACTTTTTGAAAAAAACAGCCGAAACATGAACAAACAGACATGTTTTGCGGGCGTGTTTGCCAGGAACAGCACCCGCATTAGAAGTGAACAAAAACCCTGGTAGAACTGGTTGCATGGCTTCTACCACGACCTTAAACGATCGCCGGACAAGCTGGGTGAGTGCTCTATTGCTCCGCTGGCATGAGAGCGAGATTGCTCCAGTTGCTCTTCACCGTTGGCGCAAAGACAACCGGGCAGATGCGGTTTTTACGCGATGATTTCAGCAATCGCAGCCGGTTTCAAGGAATGACCGTTGTTTTGAGCTATATTTCTGACGAGTAAGTAATTCAGGGGGGTTTCAAAAAGGTGAGAGTAACCAACGACAAGCGGGCACAAATGACGGGCAGTTTGCCGGAATAGCTGTGTGGGTGGCTGTTGTCATGACCACCGAACCGTATTGAGATTATATGTGCCGTCGTTGGCACAGTTGTTTGTGTGCAATATTTCAACCGAACCAGAGGACGAAGGTATTATTTCCGTGAACCGTAAAGTTTCCGCGAAACAGGGGCAGCGACGAAAACGGGTTTTATTCGTGGCCTACCAATTCCCACCGGCTGGAGGAATTGGGGTGCATCGCGTGGTGAAGTTTATCAAATACCTATGCGAGTTTGGCTGGGATGCTTCGGTTTTGACGGTCACGAATCCGTCCGTTCCGTTGACGGATGATTCCCTTTGCGCGGATATCCCGAAAAGCACTCTGATCGCCAAGGCGAAAACATGGGAACCGGGTTACTCATGGAAGCAGAAACTGGTATCCGAACAGAAACAGACAGGTGCATCGGCTTCGAAACCGGGAAAGCGGTTTCTCAAACCGTTATTGAAATCGACGGTGAATATGCTTCTGCAACCGGATATGCAAATTTTGTGGTACATCAATGCGGTGCGTGCGGGAAGAAAACTTCTGCAGGAAACAGAACATGACGCGATCATTGCGACCGCCCCGCCATTTTCCTCGTTTCTGGTGGGACGAAAATTGGCGAAGAAATCGGGACTGCCTCTTCTTCTCGATTACCGTGATGAATGGGGGATCAGCAATGCCTACTGGGAAAACAAGCAGCCCAACTTCATTTCGAAAACCATCCAGTCCCGCATGCAGAACCGCCTGCTCTCGGATGCGACGCTGGCGATTGCGACAACACCTTCCAGTTGTGAATCGGTAAGGCAGACAGCCCGGCAGGCGGGATCATCGATTCGCTGCGAGTTTATCTACAACGGTTACGATCCCGATGATTTCATGC
>JALWSL010000366.1 GCA_027080405.1 Planctomycetaceae bacterium | reverse complement strand
GTACATAAAGCAGCGGCACAACCAATCGCACCGGCCCGCCGTGGTCGGCATCGAGAAGTTCTCCATCGTGCGTGTCACATAATAGCGCATCCTCCGAAAGAAAATTTTCGAGCGGAAGATTTGTTGACCAGCCATTGTCGTAAGCACCTGGAAGAACAAACCGGGCTTCTGGCTGAACACCCACCAATTCTGCAATCAGTTTTGTCGAAACCCCTTCCCACAGATTTGCCAGTCGCGACCATTTGGTAACGCAGTGAAAGTCGGACAAAACTTTCACTCGAGGCAATTGTCTGAACGCCTCCCAATTGAGCGTGATGGGATTATCGACCAGCCCACCAATTGACAGCGACCAATCCTGTTGCGAGATATTCATCACTGGTCCCGCCTGCAACACCGGCCATTTGCGTGTGCGTGATTGCCCCGGCGGTATCCGATTTTCCCGCAACGTATCTGCACTGATAATGATGTCTTCGGGCAAGTCCTGCGAAGTAGCCGGTTCACCTGTTTGATATTTCGGATCTGTTGACATCAGCGCTCCCTGTAAGATGGCGGTAAGATGCAACCTACAGATTATGCCATCTCAATTCACGTTTTTTGCGACGAGCATCAATATGGGGCAAGCAGACATTTCAATATGCCTCACGATGCTTCGGTAGAATTTTTTGCTGCTTCTTTATTCCTGGTGACAAATACGCCGACGCGAACTTGATGTTCGGGATGCTCTGCCGGGGAGACTTGTTGGACGACGCCAATGAAGATATCGTGCCCCGCTTTCAGGATCGTTGAAATTTCACGATTTTCCCCACGCGGAACGTAACCAATTTTATTCCCGTTAAATCGTAATTCCACGGCGTATTCATCGTGGATGTTGTTGGTCTCGGGAACAAGCTCGATGCGGGAACCGATTTTCAGCTCGCTAAACAGAAAAGAGCCTTGATAGTAGCTGAACCCGGCAACATGGAATGATGCAAGGAACAGGTAATCCATCTTCATACCTGCTGCAGATACCGCAATCATTTTATTATCAGGCGAGTTCATCTGGCTCCCTTTTTCGAAAATGGTTACAGAATCGGAAGCGGTCTGCTCCCTTTTGAATCTGCATTCGCTGCTGCTTCCGGGGCAGGGGGATATTGATCGATGTACTCGTAGTGCACATTACGTTGACGGGGAATGTAGCCTGCTTCAGTGATGCAGCGTTTAATCGAATTTAATGTGAGATGATGAACGGTCCCGGCTTGTGATACAACATTCTCTTCGAGCATTAAACTACCCATATCGTTAGCTCCGAAGTTAAGGCCGATCTGGCCGATTTTTTCGCCTTGTGTTACCCAGGACGACTGTATGTTTTTGAAGTTATCGAGATAGAGTCGGCTGACCGCCTGTGTCTTGAGGTACTCGAATGCACCGGCGGGCGGGACATCCTCCATCGCCGTATGATCGGGTTGCATCGTCCAACTGATGAACGCGGTAAAGCCGCCCGTTTCGTCCTGGAGTTGCCGCAGTCGTTCAAAATGCTCAATCCGTTCCGCCAATGTTTCGATGTGCCCGAACATCATCGTCGCTGTCGAACGTCCGCCCAGTTGATGCCAGACGCGATGCACGTTGAGCCAATCATCTGTCAACGATTTCCCTCTCGTAATTTCCTTACGGACACGATCAACAAGAATCTCACCACCACCGCCGGGGATGCTGCCCAGGCCCGCTTCCTTGAGTCGTTCGAGAACGGTTCGAAGAGGCAGTTTGCTGATCTTCGTAAAGTGATGAATTTCGGGCGGACTGAATCCGTGAATGTTGATTTGCGGAAAATCGGATTTAATTTTCCGCAGCATTTCTTCATACCATTCCAGTGGAAGCTTGGGATGCAGTCCCCCTTGAATGAGAATTTGATCGCCTCCCATATCGACCGTTTCCTGAATTTTCTGACGCAGTTGCTCGGGCGATAGAACGTAAACATCGGGATGGTTAGGCGGGCGATAGAACGCACAGAAATTGCAGACGGCAGTGCACGCATTCGTGTAATTGATGTTACGGTCGATGTTATAGGTGCGAAACGGTTCAGGATGCAGTCGCTGACATACCGCATGAGCCGCTTTCCCGATCGCGGTCAAATCATGTGATTCGAGCAAACGCAACCCCTCTTCGGGGGTCAGTCGTTCACCAGCAACGGCTCGTTCGAGAATCGGACCAATATCGAATTTCGTCTGGCTAATCATGTTCTGGTATCTCTCGGAAAATCAACCTGTATTCTAACTGGAACACGGCTTGTATACCTCTAATCGCAATTTATCGCATCTTATTGCAACCTGGGCTGAAGGCAGAAAATGTCGGGCATACATCAGTATCAAACGCTCTCGATGGTGTGGAGTGTTATTCAGTTTTTTCAATCACGAAACAACAGAAACATTACACATCAATTACTGCCTGCAGCAGTCAAATGGACAGCTTAGCATGACTGATCCTCAAGTTATAGCGCAACGAAATTCACAGGGGAGTTTTTTTGCGGATTGATTCAGGCAAAAGAACGAAATCAGCGGGAGAAACAGGGGCCTGAACGAAGTTGCAGATTGTTTTCATGCTGAAAAATATCAAGCTGCATGCTTCTCTGGAGTTGCGCGAACAGGGAAAACCTGGTCTTCCGAGACCCGATACCAGTTTGTTGCCGTTTCCCAAGGAGACTTGGCGACATCAGGAGTCGGCCAGTTTTCACATTGTTGCCCGTTTTCTCCGGGAGTGACCGAAGGGACGAGGTTCAGCCGATCAGTTATCATTTCTTCGATCATCCCGGCTGCTCGTGGGGCGAAAGCCAACTTGGTCGGCCAACAGGTCACCACATTTTTATGCAACAGGACCTGCGGAGCATCGGGACGCAGACCCAGCGAATTTTTCTTTTCTGCGCGATCGACTCGATAGGTCGCAAACTTCAGGTCTTGCATATTCAAACCAGGCAAAATGGATTTCAATTCCTGCGCAGCGTGCTGAATCAGTTCTTCCACTTCCATGGAAACCCCGAGTTCGGCGATCTGGCCTCCCAATTGCCAGACAGTTTCTCCTTCCGAGATTACTTCGGAGGTAATTGTCATTCTCGTTTTGGCACCATCGACACAGTGCCCCTGGAACATCTCAAGCCCACCACGTACAAGAACCATCTGCAAGGGGCGGCGTTGCATCGGCTGTTTTCGCCCGGCTCTCTCATTCAACTGCTGATTTCCGATACCCGCTGTCATCACAACGCATCGGGGAGTCAGGTAGAGTTCATCTTCCCGGCATCGAATTGTCACGGAATTGACCGTTCCGGATTGAGAGAACGAAAACCCGATTCCATTTTCTTTATCGCACAACAGCAACGCTTCCCGATTGCGTTCTCTGAGACACCGAAGAACTGAACCGGGAGAGACGACCTGTTCATCAAGACGGTAGACAGTTCCCGGTGATTGTTTCAATAAATCGGGTCGATGGGAAGCAGGGATCATTTCCGGTTTGACTCGCAACTGAAGTGACGCTCCCCACATCCCAGCCTGCGAAGCGATTGAATCAGTTTGCCAAAGATAACAACAATGGGAACGAATAGTTGCGTTTGATAAATCCGGCTCTCGTTGTCCACTCAAACATTCACGCCACACCAGGGGCATCTCACGGATTTCATTGGCAGAGGCAGTCAAGACGCCTCGCAAAGAATATTTCAAGCCGCCATGAATGATCCCCTGAGAGGTGATCGTCTGGCCATGTCCCAGAGATCGGTTTTCCACCAAAAAAGCACGATAGCCATGCCGTCGGAGTTGATCCACTGTCCATAATCCGGCAATTCCGCCACCAACTATCAATACATCGACATCCATTTCGACAGTACCTCTTTGCCATCTCGGCAATCAAGATTCGCATAGTTCCGCTCTCACTCCTGTGCCCATTGTAGCAGTTCGGCCCGGATCTAATCCAGATGAATTCAACTGAATGCAGTTTGGGGATTCGTAACCCTCGATTCGCAACTCTGTTCCGGTAGAAAACATGCAAAGTTTGGGCATCCCATTTGCGGAATCCCGGGATGATGGTAACAAGCTCGCCTTTCAATGAGTCGGGCTTTTGTCTGTTGACCAGATTTCCAATACCATTTGTCCTTCGCAGATGTGATTGGAACAGATTCAGCGTGCTCGTTTGATAACTCGGCGCATTTCAATATATATTCCGTTCACCTCTCAAGGTATAAAGTATCGATGCCCCGCCGAAAGTGATTTTATTGGGCATGTTTGAATTACCGCTGGAAAATATGATTGATCCGGACGGTATCGGAGAATCAACAGGACACGATTTTCAGAATGGATAATTAGGATGCCGCAACATTACCCAATTTTTGTCAAGCGGGATATTGATGGATTCTTCGGCCTGTTTGTCGATAATCTGGTGCAGTTCCTGGCGATTGTTGCACTGTGCAGCAATCCATTCATCTGCGGCATGACAGGTGAAAATGCGTCTTACCTGTACCGCTTCATTTTTCCCGGGGCAGCGGTCAGCATTCTCTTTGGTAACCTTTTTTATTCCTGGCAGGCGTGCCGATTGGCCATACGCGAAAAACGTGGTGATGTCACCGCACTTCCCTACGGTATCAATACGCCTTCCATGCTGGTTTACATTTTTTTTGTGATGGCTCCTGTTTATGCACGAACAGAGAGTGTCGAAGCCGCTTGGAAAATGGGACTGGTCGCCTGCTTCGGCAGTGGCGTCATCGAGTTTGTCTGCTCTTTTTTTGCGGAATCAATTCGAAAACATACTCCACGAGCTGCCCTTCTTTCGACATTGGCCGGGATTTCCATCGGTTTTATCGCCATGACCTTCACGCTGCAAATCTTCCATAAACCGCTCATTTCTATGGTTCCCATGGGACTGATACTGATCGCTCTTTTTTCCCGTGGCCGTTTTCCTTTGGGCCTGCCTGGCGGTTTACTGGCAGTTTTGGCAGGGACAGCCACAGCCTGGATGTTGACCGTGCTTGCCCCGAACCTGGAAAATCCGCCTGTCTGGGTGCTCAACAGTACGATGGATCCTTCGGCGGTGAAGACCCAAATCGAAGCTCTCGCCTGGAATCCGCCACTGTTTCTTGGACAGGAACTGATCGGTCTGCTGCAGGATTGGAATCAATGGATCGGGTTTTTGACAGTTATCATTCCGATGGGGCTGTTCAATGTCATTGGATCATTACAGAATATTGAATCGGCCCAGGCAGGAGGCGACAATTACGCGACCGCCCCTTCGATGGCGATTAATGGCTTGGGGACGATGTTGGCTGCGCTTTTCGGAAGCTGTTTCCCAACGACCATTTACATCGGCCATCCCGGCTGGAAGGCACTCGGCTCACGGGCGGGATATTCGATCATTAATGGTCTTGTTGTTACGCTAATCTGCTTCACCGGGATGATTGGCCTGGTTTCGAGTATCATTCCGATCGAGGCTGGCGTTGCGATCGTGCTCTGGATCGGCGTTATCATCACTGCACAGGCATTTCAGGCTACGGAATCCCATCATGCTCCGGCAGTGGCTATCGGCCTGTTTCCTGCCATCGCTGCCTGGGGAGCGACAATTATGTTTGGTTCGTTTATCGCTTCTGGTGGGAAAACTCTACAGGAGCTGTTGGCAGAAAATGCGAATGCGGATGTAAACGGTTTTCTTGTCAGTGGTTTAATTTCGATGGAGCGAGGTTACATCTTCACCTGCATGATTCTGGCTGCCCTCTCGGCCTGTCTGATTGAACGCAGGTTCTTTGCAGCGGGTATCTGGTCCCTGATCGCAGCTCTATTTACTTTTTGTGGATTGATGCACGCGTTTCAGGTCAGTGCCAATAATGTCGATTATTTCATGCCATTTACAAATGCGAAACAGGGGGCCTATCTTTTTTCAGCCTATGGCCTCGGCATCGGGTATCTCGGCATCACCTTAACCTG
>JALWSL010000365.1 GCA_027080405.1 Planctomycetaceae bacterium | reverse complement strand
TCGCATCTCACCTCTGTGGCACTCGGCAAAACGTATCGTAACGGGGCGAATTGCGTCGAGGTTTTGCAGGGAGTGAACCTGGAACTGCGAAAAGGGGAGTTCCTCTCGATTATCGGACAATCCGGTTCCGGGAAAAGTACCCTGTTGCATTTGTTGGGACTGCTCGACTCTCCCGATATCGGGGAGGTTCGGCTGGATGGAAAAAGAATCGATCATCTTCCTGCGAAAACGCGTGACGATTTACGGAATCGGGTTTTTGGGTTCGTGTTCCAGTTCTATCACCTGCTGCCGGAACTCAACCTGATCGAAAATGTTCTTTCACCGTTGATGATACGATATTCAACCTGGGAATACTGGAAGCGTCGCCACGAATTAAAGGAAAAGGCGAGTGATTTGCTGGTGCGGGTCGGGTTGGGCCACCGGATGAAGCATAAACCGAACCAGGTTTCAGGCGGCGAATTGCAACGCGCCGCCATTGCCAGATCGCTCATCACGGAACCGGAAGTGTTGCTCGCCGATGAACCAACCGGTAATCTGGATGTCGATACCGGGAAAGGGATTATCGAACTGCTCAATCAGCTGAACGAGGATCAGCGACTATCCATTGTGATGGTAACGCACGACGAATCGATCGCCCGCCGGGCACAGAGAATCGTTCGACTGTCGCATGGTCAGATTGAATGCCTGCGCGAAAAAGTTGCCTGAACTACCCCTTGTTCGATCGACCGGGATCGAGAAACAGGCCTGTGTAAAGAGGTGCCGTGTGACCGATCCTGTGTGACCGATGCCGTTTTCCTGCAGACTTATTCCTGCTGCCTGGCCGGTCGCTATCACTTCTGGCATCGATAGAGTTCTTTTCCCGTTTCATCGAAGAAGACAAAAGCCAATGTTGTGGCGGCCTGTTCTGCTGCCGGGGTGAGACGGATTTCCAGAAATCCACCCGAGCGTTTCTTCTGCGTGTAGATCTGTTTGATCAGTCCGTGAGGATCGGTCGATTTGGGATCTCCCGGTTTCCTGCCCAGTCTTGAATTTGCATCGACAAGAGCACCGCAGGAGAACTCTTCTATTCCCGTGGGGTGGCGTGCGTGGTACTGCCAATGCCTGTCTCCACAGACAAGATAAAAATTCTTTTTGGCCAAACCTGTTTCGTTCAGCCAGGCGAAAAACTCGTCTCTTTCGTGTCGGAAGCCGCCAAAGTTGGTATGATTATCGGTCTTTCGCAAGTCGTCCGGTCCGACCATTGGTGTCGGAGAGATCAACAGTTTGAATTTCGCATCGCTTTGTAGCAGCGTTTTCTTGAGCCATCGTTTCTGGTCTTCTCCCCATATCGTTTTGTCGGGACCATCTTTCATCTTGTTCGGACTGCGATAGACGCGATTCTCGACGAACCATAATTGCAAATCCTTGCTGATGCGGTGGGTGCGATAGGTTTTTACTTTCGTTTCGCCCATTGGCCCGTACGGTAACTGTTCGAGCATCAATTGGCGGGCCGTCTGCGGACTCGGTTGATAGTCGCCTGTGTTATCGCAATCGTCAATCCGGTAATCGTGATCATCGACCATCCAGTAAGTCGGTGTTCGGGCGAAGAGGCCACGATAGCGCGGCTGCACAAATTGCTCGTGCCATTTTCTACGAAGTTCCGTCACTGTTTTGGCTCTCGGCTTGTCGGGAGTGTCGTAATAGACATTATCCCCGGTGCCGATGAAGAAATCCGGATGATGTGAAAGGATCGTTTTTAGCGCAGGATACCCGAGTTCCTTATCAGGCCCCTGATACGGTTTCGGCAGTTCGGTGTTGTTTTCAATCAGGTGCTGCTTTTTGTCGATCCGGCTGTCTCCGTGAAACTTGGCGTAGTTCATTCCTGTAACGACGACGAAATTCACACGGGATTCATTTTTCACTCCCGGCAGCGTCTTGAATTCAGCGGTCGGCCCACAGAAACTTTTTCCATCTTTATGAATTGTTGTTTTGCATGAATAACGCTGACCGGACTGAAGCTCTCTGACGACAACTCTGGCGATAAAATCATGCTCGGGTTGCGCGGCGGCTTCAAGGTTTATCGTTTGCCCCTTCTTTCCGCTGCGACCTGGAGTGATCGTAAATTTCACCACACCACTGGTTCCGGGGAGATCGCCATCAACCAGGCGTGCCCCCCGCGTCAACCGAACCTGAATCACCGCAGAATGATCGGTCAACTCACCGACCATAATCCCTTGCCCTGCCATCGGCTTCATCGGAGAGAATGCACATGCGCACATGATTCCTGTTTGATAAACAAGGCAAATTAAAAGCCCTCGAAACAGGATATGAACCAAACGGCTGGAACGATGACGATACATAATCAGGTGACTCCCCAAAGTCGATGCAGGGCCAAGCGAGGGCTGGAACGCCTGTTAACAGTAAAAAATGATTGACGATCCGGTTATTTGCAAGTATCCTTATGTGTGAGTTGATGCTGAATATAGCAGGGATGATGAGCATTCTGCAAAGCCCGTGAGGGTTCTCGCCTCTATTTCCTTCCAGAGAGTTCTCCACTAAGGAGGCACGAAATGCTGAATATACTTGGTTCGCGTTATTCGCTGTGCGACGGCATTACCCGCCGTTCGGTGCTGAAGTTGGGCGGATTGGGAATGGGCGGGCTGTCGCTGCCCCAGTTATTGCGGGCTGAGCAGGCTGCCGGAATCAGCGGGAACAAAAAAAGTGTCATCATGATTTTCCTGCCTGGCGGGCCTCCGCATCAGGATATGTGGGACATTAAAGTGGACGCTCCTTCTGAAATCCGTGGGGAGTTTTCACCAATACAGACAAATGTTCCTGGCATCGAAATTGGAGAGCTCTTTCCGCGCATCGCCCAGATGGCGGATAAATGTGCCTTCATCCGTTCGATGGTTGGCTCCGATGGAAGACACGATGCGTTCCAGTGTCTGACAGGGCGTCGGTTTAATCAACAACCTTCGGGAGGGTGGCCGTCCCTCGGTTCGGTTCTGTCGAAAGTGTACGGTTCACGGGATCCGGCTGTTCCCGCTTTTGTCGGATTATCGCCACGAACCGGTCACAGGGAGTGGGGCGATCCGGGGCAGCCCGGTTTCATCGGCGTTGCGCACGCACCGTTCCAGCCGCACGGCGATGGTCGTAGCGATATGACGTTGAACGGTATATCAGCCGACCGCCTCTCCGACCGGAAACAGGTGCTCGCCTCCCTTGATAATTTCCGCCGACAGGCAGACGCTTCCGGCATGATGGACGGAATGGACGCATTCGCCCAGCAGGCTTTCGGGATTTTAACCTCCAGCAAATTGGCGGACGCGCTGGATGTCGAAAAAGAAGACCCGGCTCTGCGTGAGCGGTACGGCAAAGGATCGGCCAAACTGGTCGCCGACGGGGGACCGAAACTTCTCGATAATTTCCTGGTTGCCCGCCGATTGGTGGAAGCGGGTGTGCGTTGTGTGACGCTCTGTTTTTCCCGTTGGGACTGGCACGGAGGCAACTTCAAACGGGCACGGGAAGATATGCCGATGCTTGATCAGGCCCTGAGTGCCCTGATCGAAGATCTCGACCAGCGCGGCATGTTGGACGATACTTCAATTGTCGTTTGGGGGGAATTCGGGCGCACTCCGAAAATCAATGGCAACGCCGGACGTGACCATTGGCCGCGCGTTTCATGTGCCTTGTTGGCAGGCGGCGGGATGCGAACCGGCAAGGTGATTGGCTCCACCAACCGACTCGGCGAACAGGCAGAAGACCGCCCGGTTCATTTTCAGGAGGTTTTTGCGACACTCTACAAAGCGGTTGGAATCGATATCGACCACTTGGCGATTCCCGATCTCCAAGGGCGCCCTCGCTATCTGGTCGAACACAATACCTATCGACCGATGCCAGAACTGGTTTAGTGCCGCGAACAGCATCGGCCTGTTCTGTCATATTATTTTGGGCGCTTCACCAGCGATGTGTAATCGCGAACTGATGTGCAACCGCGAGCCGGTGTGCAATCGCGAATCTGTTCAGTCGGGCAGTTTGCGCTGTCCCAGGCGATCGCCGCGGGGCACGCGAACCGGAATATCCAGCCCGTTTCTGGCTTTGAGTTCTTCAAAAAGCCGGGCCTTCATTTTTTCGATTTGTGGTTGATACGCCGGGATTTGAATCAGATTGTGGCGTTCGTCGGGGTCGGTCTGTAAATCGTGAAAGCTGTCGATATCCCAGATGCCATGGTAATAGACATATTTGTAGCGATCCGTCCGGATAGCGAAAAGTGTCGGAGTCGCCGGGAAGTTCCATTCCCAGTGGTATTCGTAAACAAAATGTTTCCGCCAGGGAATCGACTTCCCCTTCATTAACGGATAGAGTGATTGACCATCGAAAACGCCAGCCTCTGGTGGTCTCACACCCAACACATCAAGCACGGTGGGAGCGATGTCGATATTCAAAGCCATCTGCTCAAGCCTTTTGCCCGGTTCAAGGTTTCCCGGTGCCCATGCCAGCAGCGGAACCCGGATCGAGGTCTCGAACGCATCCCGCTTATCGTAAAAGCCATGCTCTCCCAAATGAAAACCGTTATCTCCCATATACATCACCAGTGTGTTGTTGGAAAGTCCCGATTTTTCGAGAAACTCCAGCAGCCGGGCGATGTTTTCGTCCAGAGTATAGACGGCTTCCGCATAGCTGTAATACAGTTTGTCCAGATCGGGAACGGGATCTTTGTCGAACGGCCCGGTTTCCATGTGATCGATACCGTGAATCGAATAGCGGCGTTGTTTGACCCAATTGGGCTGTGTGCGGTAGTTCCGTTCGGTGCGGGCGCGTGTCTGGGGATAATCAATCGGCTTGCCGGAATACCTCCCGGCGTTCCGTTTGGCCGGCTGGAACGGATAATGAACCGCCTTGAAAGCAAGTTGCAGGTAAAAAGGTTTGTTCTGATCCCGTTCCGAACCGAGCCACTTCAGCGCCAGGTCAGTCATGACGTCGGCGTTGTACCCCTTCAACTGTTGCCTCTTGCCGTTGATGTTCAGCACCGGATCGTAGTACCTGCCCTGTCCTTTGAAACTGGCCCAGTAATCGAAACCGGGGCGTTTGGAATCGTCATCGTGCCCCATGTGCCATTTGCCGATATAGGCTGTTTGGAAACCCGCTTTCTGGAGATACTGCGGAAAAAAAGTGGTTCCCGGCGGAACAGGTCGTTGGTTATCAACCACCTTGTGCCGATGCATATACTGCCCGGTCAGAATTGAGGCCCGACTCGGCGAACAAAGCGATGTTGTGACAAACGCATTGGCCAGATGCACTCCCTCTTTCGCCATCTTGTCGAACGCGGGTGTTTCCAACCATTGAGGAGAATTTGGATGAAACCCCATAAAATCGAAACGATGGTCGTCCGAAAGAATGAAGATGACATTTTCAATTTTGCTCTGGCGTTTGCCCTGGCGCACAGAAGCGTCGGCAAAGGCAGTCGCCGCAAACAGAACGATCAAACAGATTGTTGCATATCGAATAGACAGCCGCATCACAGTTCCTTCTCATGCTCGGTACAGGCATCGATTGAAGTAGCGAAGGCAGGAAAGCCTCCCTGGAGACCGGTTCATTTTCTCTCATTCAGGTGAAAATGTCTACTCACGGCCCAACCTGATCGCATCAGAATCTGTTCAATCAAAAATCTTTTATGACCAAACTCCGATACGTCCCCGAAGAAAAACGAGGTCGATTCGCCGAATGATTTGGTAATCTTGGGGCGATGCGCTGATTTTGAAAATCGTCCCTGTTCAAAACTGTCCATCTGCGATAGGCTTACTGGTTCATCCCTACTTTCGCCTGATAAGCAAGGGCACCCGATTACAGAAACGCCCGATTACAGGGACACGATCGGTACATGGCGATCAAATCGAAATGGGGAAGGATGATTGAAGAATGATTTCTGTCGATAATAAAAATTGAACCAGCATACATATGGAAAG
>JALWSL010000364.1 GCA_027080405.1 Planctomycetaceae bacterium | reverse complement strand
ATCGACGACACAGCAAAGATTACGAAAAAACAACCGAGTCAAGCGAAGCGTTGACTTACATTGCCATGATTGCGTTGATGTCAAAACGCCTCGCAAGAACCAAAAACTGATTTTTAAAACACCTTCTTAGTGCGAAATTGAAACCAAAACCATTTAACACATAACATGGTCGATTCGTGATAACGGCAGTGGCGAGCCAAAGCGACCAGCCAGGAAATAATACAGGCCAGAAATCCAACCGGCCGGGCATGTAAAACACGAGGAGAAAAAAGCTTTCCGGGCGGTGGAGATGATTGACACCATCTCCTGCCTCCGTGCATAGGACCATCCCTGGTTTCCGTGCGGCAACTCATGAGTTCGCTGAGTGAGCTACGCCCTGCCTGTGCCGCCCTGGAAAGCAGTTCTCCAGATTTTTTTGTCCTGTTATGAAGTCAATTCCTTGAATAGTGGATTAAACTGGGGCATATCCTGCTTGAGTGTTTCCAGCCAGGCAGTCGGGTTCCATATTTCGAGACAGATGACCGCTCCGACAATCATCACTTCCTGATTGGGTGAAACTCCCAAAAAACCCCGAAAGCCTTCCGGTATCAATAAACGGGAACGATTGGCCAACCTGACTGTTGCCTGACGGGTCGAAAGCAAACGTCCCAAACGCTGAACCTCGCTCCATCGTTCCTGCATCCGTCCGGCCTGAATCTTTTGGCGGATCAAATCAACTCCCGAATCGATCCTCTCCTGCCATTGATCGGCAGCCCAAAGACTGAGACAACCATACTGTTCCTTGACGACAATTGTTTCTCCCTGCTTGTCACTCACAAGCCCTGCGATTTCCCCCGGTAACGATAATCGAAATCGATTGTCGAGAGTCCTCTTGAACTCACCCGTGATTAAATCGCCCTCAACCATAACGAAAGCATCAAAAAAAGAGGGTTGATGCAATCCCTTGCATGATTCACGTCAAAAAAATCTGATCGTTCACCAAACCTGATTGATCGCTGAAACGACCACCTTTCGCCACTCGACCACGCCGAAAAACATTTCACGAAAGGGGAAAGAGCATTCTAATGGGCGGCAATCCCACTATCAAGTGATGTATTAAACTTTTCTGGGCAATTTTCCCACAATGATGAAATCCTGCTTTTCAGATTGATCTTTCCGAAGCGTTCAATCGAAAAAACCCGTTTCCCCCATGTTGAAGAGAAAAACGGGCTGATATCGATGAATGCTACTGAAAACGGACTCCCGGAGTCTGTTGTTTCAGAATTCGATGACGGTTCCGACGCTGAAGCCCTGATTCAGGACTGTTGTTTCATTCGGAATGACACCAAATCCCGGCACTGTTCCCTGGTCGTAGTTGATGTTTTCAGCGGGACGGGAAACGCCACTGAGAAACAGCAGATCGTAACTGCCATAAAGGTGCATCGAGTTGGTGAGACGGATTTTCGTGTAGACGGCCAAAGAAAGCACGGGGGCAAATTGATCCTGATTCGTGCCATTTGATGTCGGCGGGGTCGCCTCATTGATGGTGGTTGTCGGATCGTCTGCGGCAAACAGATTGGTCGTTTTGACGCGGGCGTCAAGATGATTGAAGGCGAAGGCAAACATCGGTTGAGCACCGAAGGTAACGCGATCGTCAACGAGTTCGATTCTTGTACCGACCTGTGGCCCGAACACCTGGTTAATGGCTCTTGACTGAATGGTGGTTGATTTGATGTAGGCCACCTCGGCTCCATTAACGTCAGGATTGGCACCGACCTGATTGTCTGTCCCGATGAGTTCCATCTGTTCGTCGAACTTCAGATAGCGAAACCCCAACACGTACCGGAAATGCAAACCATTTTGCGGTTTTTGATCATCCCAGACGAAGTTGAATTCGGTACCGACCATCGATGAGGTGTAATCGATGCGGAAAGAGCGGTCGAAAATCAGAGCCTGATTGGATGGCGCCCCATTGATGGTGAAGGGAATGGCAGTCACTCCGTTGGGATCGATCAGCGGAGCATTGAACCGTGTCGACTGATTTCCCGGAATGGTTGTACCGCCAAACAGAAAAGGCCCCGGGGCAAAACTTCTATCCTTTTGAAAGATCCAGAAGACATTCGATTCAAACGAACCGTAATTGGTGTTCAGTCCGTATGTCAATCTGACGCCGGGCAGATTGTTCGAATCGATTCCCCCGAGTCGAGGGACATAACTTGTCTGCTCGGTATTGTTGGGATCCAACGGCGGGGCACCTGTTGTCGTGTCGTTGATGGTGAAGCCCAAATCGGGACGGTCAACACCTGGAACCTGGGCTCCGAGCAGATCGTCGGGGATGTCTCCGATATTCCATTGCACATAGTCGATCTGCACCCAGGACTGTTTGGCCGCCTGACGAAAGAGTCGATCGACCGGTGAATCGAACTCATCGAATCCGCCGCGATCGGCAGGAAGCTGTTCGTAATACTGCTGTCTGACATCCCAGGGAAGATTCCCTGCAAGGGCGGGATCCGCATATCTGCTTCCTTGAGCGAACCCGGGCGCTTCACCGGTTCCGATCAGGAAAAGCGAAAAGGCGATCGTAAACAGCAAACGTGAAATATCCATGTGAATTCTCAAAGGCGAGCAAAGACTGAACCGGCAGCGCCGCAATGTGCGCTTCAGGATCCAGATCATTTGTAGTTGAGGAGATTGCCGTTGCATAAGACTCGTCCGAGAGGTCGAATTAGTGAAAGCCCTCATTAAGAAACTGAAAATCGTCATTGATTCCAACTCGGGCTTTCTCGATATAAATGCTTCTCTGTTATTGTTCTCATCACGATTGTCCGGGTTGCGTCACACACAATGCCCCGTAGGAGTCCCCAAGTCCAATCTCCGAAAAACGAAATGAGCCATCTTGCCGGTCTGGGTCACCTGTCTTATCTGACATGAACGGAGAGGAATCCTTTTTAATTTTCTACTTGTCTTTTTGTTGAAAGTCATAACGGGCAGTGAAACAACACCTTCTCCCATTTGAATATTTCTTATGTCATACTCTCTGCAGCAACAAACGCTTACGGCACAAATATGTTGTTGAACTGTAACTGTCCGATGAAGTTGGCGGAATTCGGTGCCTGGAACAACAAGGCCGGGTTTGTCAGCAGGAAGATATTGCCTCCCACGTTGACCCCCACCTGGTTATTCAGTGGTGAAGAAAGAGTCACATCGCCACTGACAGCATCGAATTGTGTAACCTGCATATTGTTGTTCACCCCGAGAGCACCGTTGCCCGGATTGACGAATGCGTTCGCATCTTCAAACAGGATGGTGTTTCCGGAAAGATTGATCGACGTTGTTCCGGAGATATTTTCAAACAGGAAAACTGTCTGGTCTTCTACATTTCCTGCACCGCCACCATCTGCATCCTCGGTCATGTGGATTTCCAGATCGCTGATGTCAACAGTTGCCTCCGTTTCCAGATTGAACACAAAGGCGGCATCAAAGGTATCAGCAATTTCGATATCCGGGTTGAGAATCAGATTTCCCGTAACGGGATCAACGCGAATGGCATCAGCTTGGGGATCGAGCCCCTCGGTCAAGGCATCATCGGGGGTGTCGCCGATTGCAATGAAGGCTGTTCCATCACCGGAATCAGTAATTCGGAAGGCAACCGAACCATTTTCCTGGAGAACCATGCGATTATCGATCGCATTGAACACGAGGTTATCATTGTTTTCGGTATCAAGCGAAATATGTTCAATATTGATTACGCCAATATCAGGGTTGGCGATTTCCGCATCGACACCGTCATTGGCAGTGAGAAATTCATTCATGGCCAGGTCGATATTGGCCTCTGAATTCCCCAGAACATCGCGATAACGGATAAACCCTCTCACATTCGTATTGGCCGGGGTCGTGAAGGTATTGTTGTTGACAATCAGGCCTGATTCAGAATTCGCGAATGCTGTATCCAGTACCCCAACTGTGTTGTTTGCCGCACGGTTTTCTACAATGATAGCGAAGTTGGCAAGTGGGTCATTGAAGGTATTCCTGTCTCCACCAGCCAGAATATCGCCAAAGTCAGCCGTTCGTGGCCCAACAACGAAGTCGTAGAAAGTCGGCTCGCCTCCTAACCCGACGGCCGTATCGTTCAACGTCCGATCCATGATCGAGCGAATCGTTCCAGCATCGGTTCCAGCAAAGAGACCCGCTAACTGGTTTTGGGTGAAGTTGGATCCGGTGACCTGGAAACTGGGGACATTCACCAGGTCGATCGCCTCATCCGTATTCTGTGTGTAGTCCGAATCCCTCAATCGCAGGGAGTCGATGGAATCGGCATAGATTCCCTGGCTGTTCTGTGTTACATCAACACCAGTCAGGGAGACATCCAACGAGCGAGCGGTGCCGTAAAACGGCAAACCGGCCGTTGTTTCCCGTGTCCGGAGGGCGCTATTATCGAATTTGGCCCCAGCGGTCACGTTCTCTGTTCTGTCAACTCCAGGCCCAATAACCTGAACCAGCGAACCATCCAGAATTGAGAGATTTCCTTTCACATTGGCCAAATGCAGAGCATAGTCGGTCGTCTGACCATTGTTGAAGTCGTCCAGGGTGAGATCGACACGTGTAATCGGATTGGTGGGAACAAGCGCGACCGCATCGGTGGTGAAGATATCCAGCCCTGTTGCGAAAGTCATGTCGATGGTACCGCCGGCGATCGTAATTCGACTGTTGTCGATCCCGAAAACACCCTCTGAAGTTCCGCTCAAGTTGACAAAGCCCAAATTGATTTCTCCAAGGTTATTCCGCATATCAATCGCTGCGAAGGTCGCTGCCAATTCGGCTGCAGTTGGGTCATCATCGTCTGCGTAGTCCAGAATGATATTGGTGCCGGTTCCGATGTCGATCTGAATAAAGCTGATATCGCCCGTGTTGTTCTCAAGACGGATGACGGAAGTATTGGGGGCATTCGCAGTCGAGGTTGGAGCATTGAAGTTACTGCTTGCCCCCAGGAATCTGATTTCTCCACTGTTATTGGCTGCCCAAAGCCCCATACCGTTGCGATTATCAATAGTGACCGGATTAGCGAATTCAACCAATGATTCGTAGCCGGTTCCAGCAATCAGGTTGTTGCTTGGGGGGCCTGCAGGAGGATCCGTTCCGATGACAATTCCTGCTCCAGTCGGTCCCTGATTCGCATTGGCCCCATCGATCGTCAAGCCAGGCGAAGCGGCTGTGAATCGAAAAGCACCGGGTGAAGTCCCCGGATTGCTATCGTCGTTCGTAATTCGAATCCCCGCGCCTCCCGCGTTGTTGATTGTCACGGCGTTATTGAAGGTCAGATCACCCGTGAAATTCTGGAAGAATTCGATCCCGGAAGCTGTTCCAACCAGACCGGTGGCATCATAATCGATGACCATCGGACCGGTGCTGCTGGAAAAGATGACGTCGCCAGTTGTATTGGCCACGAATAAACCGGACAGACTCCGATTCAAGTTCATGATGTTGATGTCATCAACGAAACTGACTCTGGCAGTGGTCGTATCGGGAACTGCGGTAATTCGCCCAATTTGAATGGCGTTAAATGTGGGGTTGTCGATTGCAAATGGAGTTAATGTGGTTGTTGTAAATGGTGCCGCCGGAATAAGGCCATCGGTTCGTGTTGCGGAGATGAGATAGTTTCCACCGACATTTTCGAAAATGGCCACACCGTTGCCGCGACTGTTGGCGATGGTTGTCGAAACCGGAAGAGTGACATCGCTTTGGGCTCCGCCGGTAAAGATGAAACCATCACCTCCGTCGTCATCGGTAATCACATCGATCCAATCGACATTGCCCCCCGTTGTACCTGTCACCAGCAGATCGTGATTATCCCCCGGCGTTCCGGCCCCATCGGGAGCAGTCACAGCCAGCGCATTGGCCCGATTGATCACAAGGGAATCGACACGCGAACCGGTTCCGCCGCGAACTGAAGACTGGAACGTAATGTCTGGAGC
>JALWSL010000363.1 GCA_027080405.1 Planctomycetaceae bacterium | reverse complement strand
GGGCCAGGGCCTTCTCTTTCGCGTCCTTGATATCCTCGAAAGGTGCCTTTTCCTTTTCGTAGTTCGATTCATACTTCTTCTGGAGAGAAGCCAGACTGATCGGATCAATTTCCTTCAATCGCCCTTCCCGGTCGATAACCAATGCTTCCGGTGGGACGCCACTTTCATGACGCGAGAGGCCTTCCGGAGTTTTCAGATCGCTGTGGAGATCTCTGTCCAGACGATAGACAGCCATCGCATCGACGAGAAGGTCACTTGTTTTGAATGGAACATCATCCTCTTTTTCAAAGGTCATTTTATCGGGACGCAACACATACGTTTTCTGTTTGCCGCCGATGTAATCCCCCAATTCCATGCCAAGCTTGCCTTTGATCAATGTTCCGGACTCATCGAACCATTCATAAACAAGCATCTCCGCAATTTTGCTGGCAGTTCCCCGAGGCGGACGCACCGAGGTCAGGAAATAGGCATAATCCTCGGAGACGGTGGCCACATTGCTTGGCTCACTTTCAGGGGTTTCCCGAATCTGACCTTCAACAACCGATGGTGTATTGACCTGATCGACCGGGACACCGAAATTCGGGTTTCTCAGCACAAGGCGAACCCGGTATCGATACGATTTTCCCGGTTCGATATCGAAATCGATATACCGGAACAGAACAAGATTTCCTACCGCATCGACCTGCTCCTTGATTCTCTCAATGATTTTCTGAGTGTCGATATTGGAGTCTTTGCCGAACAATTCCTCGACATCCTTGCCGAGCTTTTTCTGGTTCCCCGCATCTTCGAGATAGCTGCTCTGATATTTGGACAAGTTCAACTGCTGGTCTGCAAAGCCCCCCGGAGGAATCTCCTGCACAATCGATTCTTTGCTTTTTCGGAACTCCTCGATGATCTTCCGGTTCAATGCGGCTTCGGCTTCCATTTCTTCATCAGACAGTTCGAAGTCCTTGATGCTGGGGTGGTTGACCTTGTTTCGCCAGACCCCGATCAATCGCGCAGGAAGAGGCATCGTGATAACAGAATCCCGCACGCCTTGGGAGACCGGATCCTGATCGAAATCGATTGTGTGGATCAGGTAGTCCTTCGCGACGGAAATATCAACAGGTTCCCATTCGCCGTCCCAGGGGCCATCCGGTGAATCGGCCGTCTGTCGTTCCAGTTTGAAGTCGATAAATTTCACCAGCTGTTCTGCCGTGGAGATGTCGGTTTGCAGGGCGTGGGCGTAATTCTGAACCTGTTTTCGGAGATCGAAAATACCTCGCACACTGATGTAACGCACGGGTACTCCCTTGACGGTATCAGGAAGTCCCATTCCCGAACCCAGGCCCATTCCCTCTTCACCTTCAGCGCCCTCGATAGCACTGGTGTAGTCATTCATGAGAGTTGCGTTTGGATCCTGGAAAGAAGTAATTTCCCGCTCGTAAGCCCCGCGTCCAAAGCCCAATCCCAGCCCACTTTGGGAAATATCCGTTGACAGATTTGCCGCTCTGTTGGTGGTGCCTGTTTTGCGTTTCGCGAAATCGTCATCTCCTTCTTCGTCCGGCTCATCAGTGGTTGTTTCGTCATCGGTATCCTCTGACTCTTCGTCCATTTCCAATTCTTCATCGTTGTTCTGAGCCAGCATGGTTCGTCCGGGGGTGGCAATCAGATCAACAACAGGCAGGTAGACGGGCTCCTTGAGTGGCTCCTTCTGTCCCCCTGGTGGTGTCCAAAAGGGAGTGCTGTACGTGAATGGTGCAGAACTCATTTTGGCCAGCATCTGTTCGACCTGAGCCTTGGGGCTGAAATCCGGGTACTTCGCGATCTCCTCTTCAGGCCAGGGAGAGTTATGCTCGATAATCTGATCCGCACTGTTCAGTTTTTCGGTTAATTCGCCTGGCACTTTTTTGTAGGTACTCCATTGCGTGCCGACCAGACTCAGAACCACGAACAGGGCTACCAGGCTCAGAATGACCTTTTCGCCATGTTTGAGAAAGAATGTCTTGATGCCATCAACAGAAAATTTATCTTTAATGCCGGCCATGAGTGACCCCTTCATACTACTAACGGTTAAAGTTTACGAACGGTGCGAAAACTTTTGAAAATCTCATTTTGGTTACGGCGGTCGAAACAGACCGGCCGCATTTGATACGAACCGATGCCAGAGTTCTTTCACATTTGCCTGGCAGGAACGCATCAAAGCAACGGGCACATCAAAATCACTTTGCTGTACTACGAGCTTTCTGCTTTTGGTTTTGGTGCGGATTCGGGGAGAGACTTCTCCTCTGTCTTTTCACCTTCTTCCTTTACACCTTCTTTCACCGGTTTTACTGAATCGGAAGATTCCGGTTTATCTGATTTCGATTCCAACTTGGCATCGGCTGGCTTGTCTGCGTCCGATTTTGGTTCGGTTTCTTTCATTTCTTCTGTCGCCTTTGGGGTGCCCGGCTCGGCGGTGTCCGATGATGCCGGATCTCCCTGCTCGGGCTGTTCCGAAGTCTGATCTGAAGTTTGCTCTGAAGCCTGCTCAGACGGTAACTGCTGTTCCGTGGAGGACGTTGCGGCATCTTCAGCAATTTCGGGTGGATTGCAAATATAGATTACGCCACTAATCGCCACTTTTGCCAGGTTGTTGCCAATGACGGCGGCCCGTGCCTCTTCGGCGTGTTTGCCTGTTCCCGGACTGGTGGTTCTGCCTGCATAGGCACCTTTTCCTCTGCTGCGAGAGGGGGTGGAAAGTCTCCCCGTTCTGCCGAAGCCAAGCCCGAAAGTTCCTTCTTCCGGTTCTTCCATGCTGGACGACTCAGTTTCATACGGACTTCCACCCGAAAATCCGCCGCTTCTTCGAGAGGAGCTGACTCCGCTGGAACCAAGCTTGGCCATTTGTACCCGAGTGATCGTCACAGGCCAACTTCCGTTCGTTAAAGCAACCAGCAAATCAGGTAGACGCTCGTGATCAACAACTGCTTCGAGGTAGAATCCACGCTTTCTATAGATGGTACCCTCTTCAAAGTCGATGTATCGGCCCTGTTCTTCGCCAAACTCGTCGGACGGATCGAAGCTGACACTGACATCGCCTCCGGCTACTGATTTGCGACCTGTTGTGCCAAATCCTCCGAGACCTCCACTCCCCTCATCGTCGTCATCTCCACTATTGAAGTCCATCTCGCTCAGGTCGTAGGCTTCGGAAGTGGAGCCCATACCACCGGATGCACCGCCGGAAGATGGTTCAGCATCCGGATAGTTGCCGGGGCCTCCTACCAGTTCGATCAGGTCGATGCGACGCACGACCGACTCGGTGACGTTCTTGGCACCCTGGTTGGCTTCCTTAATCGATTTGAACAGCGACTCCAGCAACCACAAGTCTTCCTGGGCGTCCCACAGTTCCTCGGAAGTCGGTGTCAGCTTACCAAATGTTTCTCTCGGCACTGTTTCCAGATCAAGCAGTACCGTCCCTTTGCCTGTTTCGTAATCGAACGGGTCAGCCGTTTTCCAAACCCTCTCAACTTCCAGATCGTAAACTCCCTTGTAAACATTTCGGGAAGTCAGATTGATGACCTCGCGATATTCATCGGGAAGGTTTTTTTTCAGGATGGAATTGGGCCAGGTCATCATTTTCCACTGACGATCCCAGAGAAAGACCCTTTCCTCCTGATTCTGCTCTTCCGCTCTTTCCGCGATCTTGTTCAGACCTTTACTCCAGGATTCGTTCGCCTGACTTCCCGCAGGAATGGCAGAGAACGCGCTATCGATCGTGGAGATCTGTTTTTCAGTCTCTTCGCGCAGTCCATTTGCAGTCGGCCACCATCCTATTACCGGAAGCAGCAGGACGACGAAAAACAGAATCCAGAAATGATGTTCAATAAGGGGTTTCAATTTATCCATGTTATCTGTCCCAATTCACCTATCTGTTTGAAATCCTGAAGAGTGGTCTCAACAGGAAAACGACAGCGTTTCATATGCCAATTTACTGATTGCTGAAATGATTGTTGGAAATTCAAACGGCTCGCCAATTTATGGAAAACCATTGCCGGTTCGGCATTAATTTGCTCCGGTCTGATCTGCTCCGGACTGATTGCCAGCGGTGGCTTCCCCATTTTCGGAATCCTGCTGACCATCTCCCGCGTTGGGATTGAGAGGATCGACTTCCTCGCGATCTTCCACAGGAGTCGGTTTCCAGACGAACTGGATGGCAAAGGTCGTTCGATGAACTCTCTTGACTTCCATGTTCTCGTTCCTTGGTCTGTTGGGGCCTGTTGAACCTCCCGGCGTGTAACCGCCTCCCAGGCCGAGTCCTCCCGGGCGTCCCAATCCCGTTCTTCCCCTTTCCATCTCCATTTCCATTTCCATCTCAGGGTCGATAGACCCTCCGGGCAATTCACCAGGTCGCCCCCCCAATGGAGTTTTTTTTCTGTCGAGAACGTTGTATTTCGCTTTCTTTTTAATCTGCTTCGACCTGGTTTCCAACTCGACTACATCTTCCGAAAAGTCGACAATAACCGGGTAGGATATTCCCAATCTGCGAATATCGACGACCGTTCCATCCTCTTTTTTCTTCTGCCAGGCGAGCAGATCGGGAAGGATTGTCTTGAGCAGATAGTTCATTCCGACATCGCTGCCTTCTTTCCCCTCGATATGGTGATAATGTTCGCCGGTGAGGGTGAAAAGGTAGCCCTCCCCTTCAGGAGCGGGAAGGCTTTCAACTCCAAACAGTTTCTTGGCGATTTCCTCGGTTGGGGTTTTCACGGATTCTTGCAGCTTTTCGTACCAGGAGCCGAGATCTTCTTCCTTTTTCGCGGTGACTGTCTCGATCATGATCCGATTTCTTTTTTCGATATCGGTCTCGTCGAGGGCTTCCCCTTCATCCCGGGGCAGGCACTCATCAAGGGCTTTGTAGAATTCCAGCCAGGTGGTATCCTTGATTCCCTCAACCAGTTTCGCTCCGTCTTCCTTGGCAGCATTGTATCTGCCGTCCGCCGAACTGTAGGCCGAGACGTACCCCTTCCATTTGCTCTGCAAGGTATCCGAAACTTTCAAGCTTTCTTCCCACGGTTTGGTGTTGACTGTTTTCCATGCGTTTGCATAGCCGATTGTGGAAAGGGACAGGCCGACCAGCAGCGTCGCCGCGGTAATCGCTGCCCACGGTTTTTTGCGTCTGATTTCCCGAGCCATCGCGATCTCAGGCGGAAGCAGCGTTGTTTTTACACGTGACAATCCCATTCCCTGAAGCGCCAGACCGTAAGCGACGGTAAACGACATGATGTTCTCACGGAATAGCGGAGCTTCCAGAACCTGCGTTCCAGCCAACTGGTTGAACGACTCCGCCCGCTCGACCGGCTGATCGAGATTCTGTTCCAGAAACTTCTGTAAACCGGCCATGCGGAATCCGTTGCCACAACCGATCACTTTGACAATCTCACCATCCGAATTCACGCTGGCGAAATAGCCGAGTGAACGCTGGACTTCCGAAAGATAATCGTTGAAGACCGGCTTCAACGCCTGGAAAACCGATTTCGGGTCAGGTGATTTGGTCGCATTGCATTTGAGGTGCTCCGCCTTGGCAAAGGTGAGCTTCATTTCTTTTGTCAAAGCTCGGGTGAAATGGTTGCCCCCGATCGGAATATTGCGAATCCAGATTTTCGCGCCATTGGTCACCATGACAGTTGATTGATCCGCCCCCATATCCAGAACCGCGACGTAGTCGTCACTCGCCGGGCCTCCTTCACCTTCCGGACCGATCCCCAAACGGTCATAAGCCAGGAAACTGTACAGCGCCAGAGGCGAAATCTGCATCAGTTCAACTTCAACCTTGTTCTCCTGGAATGGTTCCAACTGGTGCAGAACCTGATCCTTCTTCATTGCAAAAATGCCGACCTCGGCTTCCAGAATAAGACCACCTTCCTCGGCGGCTCCGCCAAGTTGTTGATAGTCCCAATAAACTTCTTCAAGCGGAAACGGGATCTGCTGTTTCGCCTCGTATTTGAC
>JALWSL010000362.1 GCA_027080405.1 Planctomycetaceae bacterium | reverse complement strand
TCGGGCAGGAGTCGAACCGATTACCCAAACGATTTCCGCCGGAAACGCGTACCTGATCGGTTTCATCATGGAAGTGGCCTATCGGCTCCTGGGAAAATTGAATGTCGAGCCGCCCATGACAAGATTTGTCGCTCTGCAATTGAGCCAATCCCATACTTATTCGATCGAAAAGGCAAAAGCCGATTTTCAATATGAACCGGTTATCGATTACGAGACGGCGATGGAGAAGCTGGCGGCAGAGTTGCCAGGAATGATGGAGAAAATTCAGTCGTTCAACTCCAATGCAACATAGGAGACGCGATCGAAACGAGATCGATAGGCACGGTTTCTGTTGCTTCGGCTTGCAGAAAAAACGTTTGCAGAAAAAAACCCGCCTTCAAAGAAAGCGGGCTTTATCAGCTGATGTCCTCAGGACCAAGTATTGACTCGGTGCCTTGGTTACGGGCTGGCTGGTGAGTCGTTATTGTTTGCAGCGATTGCGATCGCCGTTGCAGTTCCGGCGATAACTGCACCACCAACAAGGAGTTGTGTCGTTGTCAGGCCCGACAAAAGTCCGCCACCGAGTAGCTGAGCGCGTGTGACAGGCCCGTTGACCAGCAGCACATGCTTCTTGGCGGATGGAGGAGCGGCCTGGCCTTCCCAGAGTCGAACAGCGGCCCGCGTTTGACCTGTGGAAACCTGGTAAACCCCGGTGGTCAGATTCTTGACGGCAAATTCGCCGTTCTGACCGGAAACAGTGCTGGCAACCTCTTTATTGCCCAGGCTCACCTTGACAACACTTCCACTGAGAACTTTTCCCTGGGTGTCAACAACTTTCCCGGAGAGAGTACCGTTGCTCAGTGCAATATCCGCGATTTTTACCTGTGCAGCCACTTGTGCCTTCTGCGGGCCTGCAGCCATCGATGTTTGCGGTAATGCCATACCCAAACATGCCAGGCCAACGGCAGCCCCTTTCAATAAATTTACAATTTTCATCCTTAGTCCTTCCTGCGTGGAGATCGTTATTTTGCCGATACACTCTCCCTTGCACTCCGTTGTGCAAGGCTCACCCAACCGCGATCCGCCTGGAAAATGTTTGCATTGACAGAACCGGTTTCGGCTCTCTGTCAACAGAACACGCTCTGTTGGGAACGAAATCTTCGGTCCACTATCGAGCATCGGTCGGGCTGTAGGGGTTACTGTAGCCTTTTTGGTTTATTCCGAAAAGATTGATTGATTGACCAATACACGAGACGTTTTTAGCGCCGTATCAGCCTGTTTAGAGGGAAAATGGTTGAATTATTTACAATTGCAGTGGCAAGCATACACGGTCAATCACAGTCAATCGCGGGTGTTGAGGTTCCGGTAATAATGAATCACCTGCCGTCTGTAATCGGGAGAAAAACGTGAGAGGTTTTCGAAAAAAGCTCCGGGAACTTCCTCAGCCTGAATTTCCTGCAGGTACTTCTGGAAAAAACGGCGATTCTCCAGCGACGAGTGCAGGAAGTAGTACACCCAAGCCCAACTGTCGCGATAATGTTCCGGACGGACTTCCTCCAGACTGTTCAGCTTCTCCAATTCCGTTGAACGAATTCCCCGCCGAAAGCGCAATCGCCAGACAAGGTTCTGGTGCAACGTCTTGTTGAACCCCTGTCTGGAATCCGGAACCTCAAAATATTTTGCCAATCCTTCGTCAAGCCAGATCGGTAGATAGGGCAAACAGGCGTGAAGATGCGCATGGGTCATTTCATGCCGTAAGTCGATTTCCCAATTTCGATGATAGACAACGTAAACCCAAAGAGCATCCGGCCCTTTTACGAAAACGGCCGGTCGGTTGACGGCTTCCGGAACACGAGGTCCCACATAGGATCGATAGTTTTTTTGTGTCGAAAAAATGTACAATTCGATCGGCTGACCGGACAACTCGATCTGCAATTCGTTATCCAGAGCCCGTTTTAACGAGTCCAGATTTTTGATCCCGGCTGCGATATTCTGAAGCGGAACCTGCGAATGCACACGATACTGTCTGTATTGAAACTGAGCCTCCCACCGCTGTGCGTAAAGCGGGGAAGCAAGTGGGCCAGCGCCAACTATGCCAGCGCTGACAAAGACCACCAGAATGACCATTTTCATGGCATACCTGGTGGTCGATGCTGTTGATGAAAAAAAGGCGAGTTTCATGGGAATTCTACAGAGAAGAACTGGTTCCAACATCGGAGCAGACCGGATAGCACCGCTGCCCGGTTCCTGTCAAGCTCAATGTGGAATTCCCAATACTCAAATGCTCAACAAAAGGAGCGTCTGTCAGTTCAGGATTTTTGAGGTATCAGCAACAATCTCCTTGATTTCTTCTTGGGAAAGTTTGGCCGTGCTGAATGCCCGATTGACCTTTACTTTTCCCTTGACCCACATCATGACGGTGACATCCGCATTTCTTGCAATTTTGTAGTTGGCAGGACCTGCGGTGCCGTCGAAGTTTGTCAGAGGGACGTTTTCAACGTGTTTTTCCCGGGCAATTTTCTTCAATGTTGCATCTGAAGCCTTCACATCGTCAGTCAGATGAACGACAAACGCGGCCATTTTACTCGATTTGTTTGCGCCGACTTTTTTATCGATCCGGGTGATCAGGTCAACAACTTCCGGGGTCAACTCGCGGGTGAAAATATTGACAACGGGGCGACCACCAAAGCGGCAGCGGTAACAGAGGGAAACGCCTGCATTCGGCCCGGTTACATCGTTGACATGATACGCAGGAACGAACGATCCGATTGGAAGACCGGATTTGACAGAACTTCCGGGAGCAGCCGCATAGACAAAGGCTCCTGCAAGCAGCAACGTCAGAAAAACAGGTACTTTTTTCATTTCAGTTTCCTCATTCCTTCAGTGAGCATTTTGTGAATGTTCCATCAATTCGACGAAACAGAAAAGTAACATCAGGTAGCAAATGCTACCCGGGTTCAAACAGCTTTACAATTCGTAGCAGCAAGAGTTGCAAGATTCCACATAAATTAATTTTTACCGGATTTCGCTGGACACTACTGGATGGAGACATCCAGTTTGTCCGCCAGCTCATTCAGTTGCCGCCAGGTTTCATCGGGTAGGGAGACGCCGTTCTTGCTACGCGATTCAAAAGTCTTTTTCTCGATTTCTCCCGGAAAGAGGATTTCATCGACACCGGGCTGTTTTTTGGCCGATTTGATATGTTCGATGTAGGGGGCAATCCAGCGTTCGTATTCTTTTTTTCCCGTGATCTGTCCGATATCGAGAAGCTGTATCCAGACACCGTTGGCACCACGTGGCAAATCTGTGCGACCAACTCCGCTGCCCGAGAGAATCCCGCAGAACAGATCAACCATAACCGACAGGCCATATCCTTTATGGGCCAGTGGTCCACCCAGTGGAAGAATACATCCATTCGGTTCGTTGTAATAATCAGCCGGGTTGGTACTTGGATTTCCATGGCCATCGATTAACCATCCCTCGGGGACGCTCTTTCCCGATTGATGGGCAACCCTCAATTTCCCCTCTGCTGTTGCAGAAGTTGTCATATCCAGAACGATACAGTCCTGCCCGGTTCCAGGAGCCGCCATGGAAATCGGATTGGTTCCCATTCGTCGTTGCATCGCACCGAATGGTGCGACCTGCCCGGGACCTGGAGCGTTAACCGACATCAAAGCCGCATAGCCAAGCCTGGCCGCCTGTTCGGTATAGGAACCGAGTCGTCCGACATGGTTGCAGTTTCGTATGAAGGCACTGGCGGATCCGCACTGTTTCGCTTTTTCGTACAACTGTTCCAGCGTCCAATTGGCCGCGACCTGGCCGAAAGTAAAGTGGGCATCGACAACGAGAAACGCCGGCCCTTCGCGAACAGTTTCCGGTTGTTGCCCGGGTACGATATGTCCATCTTCAATCAACTGGGCGTATTGTACGAGCCGCATCACACCATGACTGTCATGGCCGACAAGGTTGGCCGAGGCAAGTTCCTGTGCGACAACGTCCGCCTCTTTGTCGCTGGCACCAGCTGCAGCGAGGAGCGTCTTTCCCAGGTTGATCAACTCTGTTGAATCCAAAAGGGGCATGATATTCCGGTTCGTCGATAAGGGGCGATGGGTGAAGAAAACAGATGACATCAGATTGCTGATGACAGACCGTCCCATGGTACTGCATCCAACGGTATTGCAGTTGTACGGTTTCTTCAAGCCTTTCGGTGGCAAACTTCCGGATTGATGCTGAACGTTATTCAGCCTTCCTCGCTTGCGAAACGCCCCAAAACATGACCCATCAAGTCCTGAGTGCTGCACTCAGGAATTCGATGCTGCTATTTTCTTCCCTGAAGGTACAAAAGCGGGCTGCTGGGAATTGTAAAATGGCTTACAAAGTGCAAAATGGAGGTAAAGATTTGGAAGAACGGGAATGCGGGTATCTGTTTGCCTGTCTGATGTCTCCCATCACAATCCCGTGATCTGTTTTCGCCGGGCTCATCAGGTGTCTTGTTTCAGTGGATAGATTTGCAACTTCAAAAGACGAACCCACATTTTATCTGATCTGGGGCAATTCGAACAACGAGCAGCGATATCAATTGCAACCGGGCCACATCGTCGATATCGGTCGCGCTCCCACGAATCGTATCGTTCTGCAGGATGACGTCTGTAGCCGCAACCATTGTGAGGTTTTTCATTCTTCGGCTGGTTGGCTCATTCGCGATCGTGACAGTCGTAACGGAACCTCTCTCAATGGTGAGGTGATCAGGACGGACACGGCCCTGATCGACGGCGATCTGATCCGGATCGGAAGTTCGTACCTTCTGTTTACGAGCGATCCCGATTGTTCGCTGGCCCAGTCGGAGCGTTTTTTCGATGGAGAAACCGAGACAGAAATTAGAATCGATGATGGCAACAGGGATTTGCCCAAGATACTGCATCGCCAAAAGAAATCCTCTCTCGGCAGGGAGGATCAATCGGAACAGACAGTCAGGCAGCGGGCCGGTCTCGAACTTTCCCGGTTGTACCAGATGGCGATGAAAATGGGGAATGTGCAAACTGCTCACGAACTTTCAGAAATCGTGCTCGATGGATTGGTCGGCATCACCGGGGCGGATATCGGAGCCGTTTTAACACTCCCGAATTTCGATTCGGTGAAACTGGGAAGTCGTGCCGAACTTGTCAATTCGGCTTACCGAAGTATGGAAAACCAGGAGTACCGTCCGGTTTCTTCTTCCTTGACAGAACAGGTTTTTCAGAATGCCGAGGCGATATTGGCCAGCAATCTTGAACAGCCTGAAGAACTGGCACAGCGGGACAGCGTTGATGAATTGCAGGCCCAATCGCTTCTTGTCGCTCCCATTCATCATGAGGGAAGAGTTTATGGCCTGATCCATCTTTACTCGACCAACCCCGAAAATGCCCTTGATGCGAACGATTTGGATTACACTCTGGCAGTGGCGGATCAACTGGCAATTGCGATGCAGAATTTGCGTCAGCGTCAGGAACTGGAAGATGGTCTGATTAAAGTACAGAACGAAAATCTGCAACTGAAGCACCAGTTGGCCATTGAAACCGAACTGGTTGGCGAAAGTTCGGTGATGAAGGAGTTGAAATCAAAAATCGCATTGATCGCGCCAAGTGATGCGATTGTTCTGATTCGGGGTGAGAGCGGAGCGGGCAAGGAACTGGTTGCCAGAGCGATTCATTACAATTCTCCCCGTAACGAAAAACCGTTTGTCTGTATGAATTGCGCCGCCTTGAGCGAATCGCTGCTGGAGAGTGAATTGTTTGGCCACGAAAAAGGAGCCTTCACCGGTGCGACCGATCAAAAACCGGGCAAATTCGAACAGGCCGATCAGGGCACACTGTTTCTCGATGAAGTGGGCGAAATGAGTCTGGCCATTCAGGCCAAGTTTCTCCGAGTGTTGGAAGGGCATCCCTTTGAACGTGTCGGTGGATCACAATCGATCAAGGTTGATGTTCGCCTGGTGGCTGCGACGAACAGAAA